>NZ_CBFFRL010000085.1:0-20024 GCF_965644215.1 Phytobacter sp. V69 | reverse complement strand
CGGCCTCATTTCTCGCTGCCGTCCAGATCAGATGCATCGCTCTCTGGGCTAAAATCTTGTGACGACACTATCTAACAATTTTTGCTTGTTTTACGTCATATTGCAGATGTTATAGTCGAAAACCGCTGAATTTTTAGCTCACAACAACCATAAAATTTAACTAACAACATAAGAGGCTCTTATATCTATGGACCAGACATGCTCTCTTGAATCGTTTCTTTCCCACGTTCAAAAGCGCGATCCGCATCAAACCGAATTCGCACAGGCCGTCCGTGAAGTCATGACCACTCTGTGGCCTTTTCTCGAACAAAACCCTCGCTATCGTCAGTTATCCCTGCTGGAAAGACTGGTTGAGCCGGAGCGCGTGATTCAGTTCCGCGTGGTATGGGTAGACGACAAAAACCAGGTGCAGGTTAACCGTGCATGGCGCGTGCAGTTCAGCTCAGCCATCGGCCCGTACAAAGGCGGCATGCGTTTCCATCCGTCCGTGAACTTGTCGATCCTGAAATTCCTCGGTTTCGAACAGACTTTCAAAAACGCGCTTACCACTCTGCCAATGGGCGGCGGTAAAGGCGGCAGCGATTTCGATCCGAAAGGCAAAAGCGACGCGGAAGTGATGCGTTTCTGCCAGTCACTGATGACCGAGCTGTATCGTCACCTGGGGCCGGATACCGATGTGCCAGCAGGCGATATGGGCGTTGGTGCGCGTGAAGTCGGCTTTATGGCCGGGATGATGAAAAAGCTCTCCAACAACAACGCCTGCGTGTTCACCGGCAAGGGTCTCTCCTTCGGCGGCAGCCTGATTCGCCCGGAAGCCACTGGTTATGGCCTGGTGTACTTCACCGAAGCGATGCTCAAACGCCACGGTATGGGTCTGGAAGGTCTGCGTGTAGCGGTTTCTGGCTCCGGTAACGTGGCGCAGTATGCTATCGAAAAAGCGATGGCCTTTGGCGCGCGTGTCATTACCGCGTCCGACTCCAACGGGACCGTGGTCGATGAGGCCGGTTTCACCACTGAAAAACTGGCGCGTCTGATTGAGATCAAAGAGCGTGAACACGGCCGCGTTGCGGATTATGCCCGTGAGTTCGGCCTGCAGTATCTCGAAGGCCAGCAGCCGTGGTCAGTACCGGTTGATGTCGCTCTGCCATGCGCGACTCAGAACGAACTGGACGTTGATGCCGCGCGTACGCTTATCGCCAACGGCGTGAAAGCGGTCGCAGAAGGCGCCAACATGCCAACCACCATTGCGGCAACGGATCTGTTCCTGGAAGCGAACGTTCTGTTTGCACCGGGCAAAGCGGCGAACGCCGGCGGTGTGGCAACCTCAGGTCTGGAAATGGCGCAGAACGCCGCGCGTCTTGGCTGGAAAGCAGAAAAAGTCGATGCGCGTCTGCACCACATCATGCTGGATATCCACCAGGCCTGTGTGGAATACGGCGGTGAGGCTAAGCAGACTTACTATGTGCGTGGCGCGAATATTGCGGGCTTCGTGAAAGTGGCGGATGCGATGATCGGTCAGGGGCTTATCTAAGTAATTGTGCCGGGCGGCGCTGCGTCAGCCCGGCTTTCATTTCCGTGCCCGGTAAGCGCAAAGCCGCCGGGCAATCTCATCAGGCGTTCAGTTCACCACCAGCGATGAGACAATTTCCCTGTGACGTTTAAGAATGATCGCGATCTGCTCATCAGCGGTGAGCTCATTGAACATTTTTTCATTGCGATCGGAATGCGCGTTGCGCACAGTGGCGGGGATACGTACTTCGCTATTTTCTACTGATTTTTGCTCGCTCATTTTCCAGTCCTGCTACTCAATGGTCTGTGTTCGCGCGCATAATAATCCCGTTTAGCTGTGACAGGAAGACGACAACATCACGTCTTTTGGCGAATTGTGCAAGTTAACGTCATCTTTGGGCAAAATCACGGTGAATCCCCCGTGACCTCCCCTCTTCTTATGCATTTGCTGGTGTCGTGGTTGCGACCGTGATTCAAACAGCAGTTGGTGATGTCGGGTCGTCTGCGCGCGGTTTTCGCGCTGGCCGTTTCCCCGAGCCTTTTTTCTTCTCGCCAGCCGGCGCGGTGATGCCCCGAAAGCGCTGTACGGGCGTATTGCGCGCCTGGTGAATCAAGTCATGCAGCGTACCCACCAGCGGCTGCATAAAGTCCTGATAGCGGCACTCCTTCTCACTGATTTGCGTCAGCACCGATTCCCAGTGTGCGGTCATATCCGGCCTGGCGGCCATTTCCGGCAGGGAATGAATCAGCGCCCGTCCGGCGTCGGTCGACAGAATATAGCGCCCTTTCTTATTCAGGAAACCGCGCTTAAACAGCAGTTCGATGATCCCGGCGCGGGTTGCCTCAGTACCCAGACCATCCGTCGCACGCAGGATCTTTTTCAGCTCTTTATCCTGCACAAAACGGGCGATACCGGTCATCGCCGACAGCAGCGTCGCATCGGTGAAATGGCGCGGTGGCTGGGTTTGACGCTCCACCACTTCGCCTTTTTCACACAGCAGTTCGTCGCCTTTCGCCACTACCGGCAACGGTGTACCGTCGTTCTCTTCGTCGCGCTCTTTCGCACCCAGCAGCGTACGCCAGCCCGCTTCTGCAAGGAAACGCGCCTTGGCGATAAACTTGCCGTTGGCGATATCCTGATCGATCTGACATTTGCGGAACACCGCGTCAGGGCAGAACTGCATCAAATACTGGCGTGCCACCAGGTTGTAAACATTGGCTTCCCCTTCGCTCAGGTTCACCTTTGAACTGCGCGCGGTGGGAATGATGGCATGGTGGGCGTCCACCTTTTTGTCATCCCAGCAGCGGTTACGCAAATCCGGATTCACCACTGGCTGCGGCAGAAGATCCGGCGCGTGCGCCCCAATCGCGTTCATCACCGCATGGCGCCCGGCATAATGCTCTTCCGGCAAGTAGCGGCAGTCCGAACGCGGATAGGTGATCAGCTTGTGGGTTTCATACAGCTTCTGGCAGATATCGAGCGCGTTCTGCGCGCTCATGCCATAGCGTTTCGCGGCTTCGATTTGCAGCGCTGAAAGCGAGAAAGGTAACGGCGCGGGTTCCGAGTCACGTTTATCGTTGTAGGCGGTAACGTTCGCCGGTTGCCCGGTAATACGCGCCACCACGTGATCGGCGAGCGGGCGATGCAGTAACCGCCCTTCTTCGTCCTGATAAGGTTCGCAGGCATCGCTCGGCTGCCACAGGGCGGTAAAGCGCTCCCCGGCGGGGGTCAGAATATGCGCCTTCACTTCGAAGAAATCCTTTGACACGAAGTTCTCGATCTCTTCATCGCGGCGCACCACCAGCCCAAGAACCGGCGTTTGTACGCGGCCAACGGAAAGTACACCCTGATAGCCAGCGTTGCGCCCGAGCAAGGTATAGGCACGGGTCATGTTAATGCCATACAGCCAGTCGGCACGTGCACGGGCCAGCGCCGAGACGCACAGCGGAATAAACTCGCTGTTGGCGCGCAGACGAGAAATCGCCCGCTCCACCGCCTGAGGGTTAAGATCGTTAATCAGGCAGCGCTGAACCTGCTGACGCTTTTGCGCTGGCAGTTCGAGGTAATCGAGCACTTCATCGACCAGCAATTGCCCTTCTCTGTCCGGGTCACCTGCGTGCACGACTTCCGTCGCCTCGCCGAGCAACCGCTTGATCACATTAATCTGCTTTGTGACGGAAGGACGCGGCTGCAGCCGCCATTTTTCGGGCACGATGGGCAGGTCCGCCAGGTTCCAGCGCGCATAGCGGCTGTCGTAGACATCCGGCTGCGCCTGCTCCAGCAGGTGACCGATACACCAGGTCACCACCTGACCATTACCACATTCAATGTAGCCGTCGCCTTTGCGATGTGGCTTAGGGAGCACATCGGCAATGGCGCGGCCCAGACTGGGTTTTTCGGCAATAAACAACCGCATTGGCTTAACGGATCTCAATCATCGGACGCCCTGCGCGTGCGCTAACCAGCTCGCCCACCGCCGCAAGGGTAATGCCATATTCCGCCGCCGTCGCGTACACGTCGCCTTCGGCCTCGGCGCTCACCGCCAGTAACAGGCCACCAGACGTTTGCGGGTCGCAGAGTAAATCGCGCACCGCATCCGGCATCTCGCCCATTAAATGACCATAACTGGCGAAGTTACGCTGGGTGCCGCCGGGGACTGCGCCAAGCGCAATGTACTCTTCAACACCCGGTAATTTCGGCACATCCTTATACCAGATTTGCGCCTGCACGCCCGCACCCTGGCACATTTCGCTCAGGTGGCCCAGCAGACCAAAACCGGTGACATCGGTCATCGCCTTCACGCCGCTGATACCCGCAAACGCGGCACCCGCCAGGTTCATCTGGCACATCACGTCTGTTGCCAGCCCAACATGTTCCGGTTTTAACAGCGCTTTTTTCTCTGCTGTCGTCAGCACACCAATGCCCAGCGGCTTGGTGAGGAACAGACGACAGCCCACCTGCGCGGTACTGTTTTTCTTGATGCGTTCGGTCGGCACCACGCCCGTCACCGCCAGGCCAAAAATAGGCTCCGGCGCGTCAATGGAATGCCCGCCCGCCAGCGCAATCCCCGCCAGACGGCAGGCATGTCGGCCACCTTCCACCACTTCACGGGCAATCTCTGGCGCCAGTTTATTAATTGGCCAGCCTAAAATTGCGATCGCCATGATCGGCTTGCCGCCCATGGCAAAAATGTCGCTGATGGCATTGGTGGCAGCGATGCGGCCAAAGTCGAAAGGGTTGTCGACAATCGGCATGAAAAAGTCGGTTGTACTGATAACGCTGGTGCCGTTGCCAAGATCGTAGACCGCCGCGTCATCGCGGGTTTCATTCCCCACAAGCAGGTTCGGGTCGATAAACTTCGCTTGCTCGCTATGCAGGATCGTATCGAGCACTTTGGGGGAAATTTTACAACCACAACCCGCTCCGTGGCTGTATTGCGTCAGACGAATACCTTGTTCGTTCATGGACAACTCCTGTCAGGACAATCCGGCTATGGTAACGCCCAAAACGTTGCATGATAAGCGTGACTGTCCGAATTGCGGCAGTTCGCTCACAATCCAGACAGTTTTACCGACACGTATCAGAAATAACGGACGAAGGGCGCGGTATCCGGTGCGCTAATGGTCGTAGAGGCTTTGAGTTGCGGGGTGCCAAGGTACAAGAAACCGACCACCTGATCCTGCGCGCGGCAGTTGAGTGCGTCGCGGACAACCGGGCTGTCGGTCAACGGACCGGTACGCCAGATCCCGTTGAACCCCTGCGCCACTGCCGCCATCTGCATTGCCATCACAGCGCAGCCTGCCGAGAGCAGTTGCTCCCATACTGGCACTTTCGGGTTTTCTTCACATTTTGCCACCACGGCGATAATCATTGGCGCGCGGGTGGGTGAAGTGCGTGCTTTTTCGATTGCCTTTTCATCTAGCCCGGCGCTGACCGCACCCTGCTCCAGGGTCTTGCCAAAGCGCGCGAGGCCTTCGCCTTTAATAATGAAGAATTGCCACGGTTGCAGCGTGCCATGGTCCGGCGCACGCATCCCCGCACGCAGGATATTGTCCAGTTGTTCGCCTGTCGGTGCCGGTTCAGCCAACCGGGAAGCGCTACGACGGTTGACGAGCAGTTCAAGTGCATCCATTAGTTAAACTCCTGTATTGAAATTTGTTCCTAAAATTAACACGTGCGTAGATTTTGTTACAGCGCTGGCAGCGATTCCTGCTGACAACAGACGCCAGGCTAATTAGGATAACCAACACTTGCCGCTCAGGGCAGCGGCAAACGTTACTAACCAGGGAGAATACATGCGAACCCTTTGGCACTTTATTGCCGGTTTTTTCAAGTGGACATGGCGATTGCTGAACTTTATCCGCAATCTGGTGCTCAACTTATTCTTTATTTTGTTGGTGCTGGTTGGCGTTGGTCTGTGGATGCAGTTTAGCGACAGCAAAACGGAACATGCCAGCCGGGGCGCGTTGTTAATGGACATCACCGGTGTGGTGGTCGACAAACCGTCCGCCAGCAACCGACTGGGGGCGCTGGGCCGCCAGTTCTTTGGCGCAAGCTCCGGCCGCCTGCAGGAAAACTCGCTGTTCGACATCGTCGATACCATTCGTCAGGCGCAGACAGACCGGAATATCACCGGGATTGTGCTGGATTTGAAAAACTTCGCCGGGGCGGATCAGCCATCGATGCAGTATATCGGTAAGGCGCTACGCGAGTTCCGCGACAGCGGTAAACCGGTCTATGCGGTGGGCGATAACTACAGCCAGGGTCAGTACTATCTTGCGAGCTTCGCCAATAAAATATGGCTCTCTCCGCAAGGGGGGGTTGACCTGCATGGCTTCGCCACCAACGGTCTGTATTACAAATCCCTGCTCGACAAGCTGAAAGTGAGCACCCATGTGTTCCGCGTCGGGACCTACAAATCCGCCGTTGAGCCGTTTATCCGTGACGATATGTCCCCTGCCGCGCGTGATGCCGACAGCCGTTGGGTTGGCGAACTTTGGCAAAATTACCTTAATACCATCGCCGCCAACCGCCAGGTTACCGCACAGCAGATCTTCCCGGGTGCGCAAGGCGTGCTCGACGGACTGCGTAAAGTCGATGGCGATACGGCCCAGTATGCGCTGGATAACAAACTGGTCGACGTACTGGGTTCCAGTGCCGATGCGGAAAAAGCGCTGACCAAACAGTTTGGCTGGGATGACAAAGACAAAAACTTCCGTGCCATCAGCTATTACGACTATCAGTTGAAAAAACCGAGCGAGATTGGCGATACCGTTACCGTGGTCTTTGCGAATGGCGCGATCATGGACGGTAACGAAACCCCGGGAAACGTGGGCGGCGACACCACCGCTTCGCAGATCCGCGACGCGCGACTGGATCCGAAAGTCAAAGCCATTGTCCTGCGCGTTAACAGCCCTGGCGGCAGCGTAAGCGCCTCGGAAGTGATTCGTGCTGAACTGGCGGCAGCCCGTGCGGCAGGCAAACCGGTTGTGGTCTCGATGGGTGGTATGGCGGCATCCGGTGGTTACTGGATTTCCACGCCGGCGAACTACATCGTGGCGAATGCCAGCACCCTGACCGGTTCGATTGGTATTTTCGGCGTCATTAATACGCTGGAAAACAGCCTCGACAGCATTGGCGTGCATACCGACGGCGTGGCCACGTCACCGCTGGCGGATGTCAGCATGACCAAAGCGCTGCCACCAGAAGTTCAGCAGATGATGCAGCTCAGTATCGAGAATGGCTACAAACGCTTTATCACCCTGGTCGCCCAGTCGCGTAACAGCACCCCGGAGCAGATTGATAAAATCGCCCAGGGCCACGTCTGGACCGGGCAGGATGCGAAAGCTAATGGTCTGGTCGATGGACTGGGTGATTTCGATGATGCGCTGACCAAAGCGGCAGAGCTGGCGAAACTCAAACAGTGGCATGTCGACTGGTATCAGGATGAGCCGTCATTCTTTGACCGCGTGATGGACAGCATGTCCGGTTCTGTCCGCGCTATGCTGCCGCAGGCGTTACAGGCTTACCTGCCTGCACCGCTGGCCAATGCGGCGGTACAGGTCAAAGCCGAGACGGACAAACTGGCGGCATTTAACGATCCGCAAAACCGTTATGCGTTTTGTCTGACCTGCGCCAACATTCGCTAACAAACTGAACGTTTCATATTCAGGCGGAGGCCAGCATAACGCTGCCTCCGCCTTTTCTTTGCGCTTTCGCTGCATCATTCATTCACTGCGTATATACTCCCCCCACTCTGTGATAACACGTCTTCTCTCATGCAAAAAAAATCGATTTATGTTGCCTACACCGGCGGTACCATCGGTATGCAACGCTCCGAGCACGGCTATGTTCCCGTCTCCGGCCACCTGCAACGCCAGTTGGCGTTGATGCCCGAATTCCATCGCCCGGAAATGCCTGACTTCACTATTCACGAATATGATCCGTTGATGGATTCCTCGGATATGACACCGGAAGACTGGCAGCATATTGCTGACGATATCAAAGCCCATTACGACGATTACGATGGCTTCGTGATCCTGCACGGCACTGACACCATGGCGTACACCGCCTCGGCCCTGTCGTTTATGCTGGAAAACCTGAGTAAACCGGTCATCGTGACGGGCTCGCAAATCCCGCTGGCGGAGCTGCGTTCCGACGGGCAAATCAATTTGCTCAACTCGCTGTACGTGGCGGCTAACTTCCCTATTAACGAAGTGACGCTGTTCTTTAACAACCGTCTCTATCGCGGTAACCGTACGACCAAGGCGCACGCGGACGGTTTTGATGCCTTTGCTTCGCCGAACCTGGCGCCGCTGCTGGAAGCGGGAATTCATATTCGCCGCCTCAATACGCCGCCTGCGCCGCACGGTACCGGTGAGCTGGTCGTCCACCCGATCACTCCGCAGCCGATTGGCGTGGTAACGATTTATCCGGGCATTTCGGCAGACGTGGTACGAAACTTCCTACGCCAGCCGGTAAAAGCCCTGATCTTGCGCTCTTACGGCGTGGGCAATGCGCCGCAGAACGGCGAGTTCCTTAAAGAGTTGCAGGAAGCCAGCGCACGCGGCATCGTAGTGGTAAACCTCACGCAGTGTATGTCGGGTAAGGTCAACATGGGCGGTTACGCCACCGGCAACGCACTGGCACACGCGGGCGTGATTGGCGGTGCGGATATGACGGTCGAAGCTACGCTGACGAAACTGCATTATCTGTTGAGCCAGGATCTGGACGCGGCGGCGATTCGCAGCGCCATGACCCGGAACCTGCGCGGTGAGTTAACGGCTGACGAATAAGGATACCCCGATGAAACAACGCGCTTTACTCCTGGTCGACCTGCAAAATGATTTCTGCGCAGGCGGCGCGCTGGCAGTGGCCGAAGGTGACAGTACCGTAGATGTGGCGAATGCGCTCATTGACTGGTGCCAGGCTCACGGCGAACCGGTGTTAGCAACGCAGGACTGGCATCCGGCTAACCACGGCAGCTTTGCCAGTCAGCATCAGGCTGCTCCGTTTTCACAAGGTAAGCTCGATGGTCTGGATCAAACCTTCTGGCCGGATCATTGCGTCCAGCACAGCGAAGGCGCGGCGTTGCATCCCTTGTTGAAAACCTCAGCGATCGACGCGGTGTTTCATAAAGGTCAAAACCCGGCAATCGACAGCTACAGCGGCTTTTTTGATAACGGGCACCGGCAGAAAACCGGGCTTGATGACTGGCTGCGTCAGCATGATATTGCCGAGCTAACCATCATGGGGCTCGCCACCGACTATTGCGTGAAATTCACCGTGCTGGATGCGCTGAAACTGGGCTACCGCGTCAATGTGATTACCGACGGCTGTCGCGGCGTGAACATCAATGCGCAGGATAGCGCGCACGCCTTTATGGAGGTGGCCGCCGAAGGGGCGACGCTCCATACGCTGGCAGACTGGCAGGAAACCCAGGCCTGATGCTGTCGTCCGGCCCGCGAGCCGGACGACACTTTTACGACAGCCCCGAAATCTCTTCCAGCGATACCATCCGCGTTTCAATCCCAAACAGAAATAGGATCAGCGAGCAGCACACCAGCATCCCCCCAGCACCGAAAAGACCGCGTATGTGCCGTAGTGGGTCAATAATGCCGCCACGCCATAGGGTGTGAAAACAGCAACGATGCGCCCATCGCGTTCACAAAGCCGGATCCCCGCAGACGCAAATGGGTCGGCCATAATTCAGGGACATACACCGCTGAGGCGAAGCAGACATACATGTAGAGGAAGAAAATGAGCACCACGCCGAGGGATAAAATGGCCCACTCCTCTTTTTGCTGCGAATAGTAATAGCCCAGCACCGCCACAATCAGCAGCAGAACGGAACCAAACCAGCGGCGCGGAAATTTATCGATAATCAATGCGGCAATAAATATCCCCACGGGCGCGCCAAGCATAATAATGGCGGTCATCAGGATAGATTTGGTGACATCAATCCCCGAGTTGACGAATATCGTGGGGATCCACACGGTAATGGTATACAGCGAGATATTCATCGCCACCAGCACCGTTATCGCCACCAGCGTTCTGCGCAGCATATAGCCGCGAAAGAGTTACCAGAAACTGCTTTGAAGTCAACCTCGAATCTGTTAAACAAAGATTTTATTCTGCATTTAACAACATTGATCACAAATGCGGGCACACAAAATCGACAAAACCCAATAAAATCACCAAGTTAATAAAAACAGGTTAATGTGTGGGAAAAACAGATTTTTGGAAGCAACCCGTCACAAGGGAGGAAACGTCAAAAAAGGAATAATGCAGGAACGACAGAAATGCGGGCGAAGCGCTGTGGCCTCGCCGCTTATCAGGGGAGTTATTGCAGTTTCAGGGTGGCAATCGGTTTTGCCGCAATGCCAAAGTCTTCTTTCAGCTGCTGCTTACTCTTCATCACCATCTGGCCCTGAGTATCGATGGTCATATGCTGCGTGTCGGTATTATGGCGGGCCTGCCATAGCATCACCAGTTGCAGGCTGTTCTCTTTTTGTTCCGGCGTCAGCGCAACGCCATCCGGCCACTTACCCAGTTCGACAGCGGTAACCAGACGTTGATAGATGTCCGGCGTCATGCTGTTAATGACTTGTTCAAAATCCATGGTAAATTAACTCCAACGGAATAATAGCTGAATCGATTCCTCACCCCTGAGTCCGATCGCCGTTTTCATCGTCGGTAAAACTCAAAGAGGCAGAATTCACGCAGTAACGTTCGCCGGTTGGTTGTGGACCATCCGGGAAAACATGTCCCAGATGCGCGTCACAATTTCCGCAACGAATTTCCACACGCTGCATCCCGTGCGAGTAATCATTTATGTAACGAATAGACTCTTCACTCACCGGCTCAAAAAAGCTCGGCCAGCCGCAGCCGGAGTCATATTTGGTTTGCGAATGAAACAGCGGCGCATCACACACCAGGCAGTGATACACGCCTTCACGTTTGTTGTGTAAAAGACGACCGGTGAATGGCGGTTCGGTGCCGTGATCTTGTGTCACGTAGAACTGCATTTCTGTCAGATTTTTTTTCAGGTCATCCTGGGAGGATTTCGTCGTCATAGGCTCACATCTCGCGGTAAGAATTCGTACAACTTCACTCCGATTCTAACAAAACATTAACAATGAAGTGATAACTTTTGTTCTAAACTTACTTGCTGCGAATTCCCGGGCGGTTAATTGTGATCGGATTCACATTTTTATCCTGCATGACCTTTAAAATTCGGGGCGGCGTCCCCATACAGGGAGCGTGCTCATAGGAAGAGTGAGACGAGTCAGTCGAACAAAGGTTATGCGGAGGATTGATTTGTCGCAATGATTGACACGATTCCGCTTGACGCTGCGTAAGGTTTTTGTAATTTTACAGCCAACCTTTTATTCACTAACAAATAGCTGGTGGAATATATGACTATCAAAGTAGGTATCAACGGTTTTGGCCGTATCGGTCGCATTGTTTTCCGTGCTGCTCAGGAACGTTCTGACATCGAAATCGTTGGTATCAACGATCTGTTAGACGCAGAATACATGGCTTACATGCTGAAATATGACTCAACTCACGGCCGTTTCAACGGTACCGTAGAAGTCAAAGACGGCCATCTGGTTGTTAACGGCAAAACCATCCGTGTTACTGCTGAAAAAGATCCGGCTAACCTGAAATGGAACGAAATCGGCGTTGACGTAGTAGCAGAAGCTACCGGTATCTTCCTGACCGACGAAACCGCGCGTAAACACATCACCGCTGGTGCGAAAAAAGTTGTTCTGACTGGTCCTTCCAAAGACAACACCCCGATGTTCGTTCGTGGCGCTAACTTCGAAACTTATGCTGGCCAGGACATCGTTTCCAACGCATCTTGCACCACCAACTGCCTGGCACCGCTGGCAAAAGTTATCAACGACAACTTCGGTATCGTTGAAGGTCTGATGACCACCGTTCACGCAACTACCGCTACTCAGAAAACCGTTGATGGTCCGTCTCACAAAGACTGGCGCGGTGGCCGTGGCGCAGCTCAGAACATCATCCCGTCCTCTACCGGTGCTGCTAAAGCTGTAGGTAAAGTACTGCCAGAACTGAATGGCAAACTGACTGGTATGGCGTTCCGCGTTCCGACTCCGAACGTATCTGTTGTTGACCTGACCGTTCGTCTGGAAAAAGCAGCGTCTTACGAAGAAATCAAGAAAGCAATCAAAGCGGCTTCTGAAGGCGCAATGAAAGGCGTTCTGGGTTACACCGAAGATGATGTTGTATCTACCGATTTCAACGGCGAAATTTGCACTTCTGTGTTCGATGCTAAAGCTGGTATCGCACTGAACGACAACTTCGTGAAACTGGTATCCTGGTACGACAACGAAACCGGTTACTCCAACAAAGTTCTGGACCTGATCGCTCACATCTCCAAATAAATTGAGATGAGAACCTGATCTATAAAGGCGACTTCGGTCGCCTTTTTTTGTTTTAGTGTCACGCTAACGAAGGATTGCACCATGATAAACACAATTTTTGCTCTCCCGGTTGTCGAACAAATTACCCCTACCCTCTCTCGCCGCCTGATGGACGAACTGGACGTTATCGTTATCGATCATCCGCAGGTTAAAGCGTCTTTTGCCTTACAGGGCGCACACCTGCTCTCCTGGAAACCACAGGGCGAAGAAGAAGCGCTGTGGCTGAGCGGCAACACCCCGTTCAAAAATGGCGTTGCGCTGCGTGGCGGCGTACCGATCTGCTGGCCATGGTTTGGCCCGGCGGCGCAGCAGGGTTTGCCTGCTCACGGTTTCGCCCGTAACCTGGTCTGGACGCTGAAAGCCCATAATGAAGACGACAATGGCGTTGTGCTGACATTTGAACTGCACAGCAGCGAAGCGTCCCGCCAATACTGGCCGCATGATTTCACCCTGTTCGCCCGCTACAAGCTGGGTAAAACCTGCGAAATCGAGCTGGAAGCACATGGCGATTTCGAAACCACCTCCGCACTGCATACCTATTTCAACGTCGGCGATATCGCTGCAGTGAAAGTGAGCGGTCTGGGCGATCGTTTCATTGATAAAGTGAACAACGCGCAAGAAGACGCACTGACCGATGGCGTGCAGACCTTCCCGGATCGTACCGACCGCGTTTACCTGAACCCGGAAGCCTGCAGCGTGATCCACGACAGTGCACTAAATCGCGCGATTGAGGTGATTCATCACCACCACACCAACGTTGTGGCATGGAACCCAGGCCCGGCGCTCTCCGCCAGCATGACCGACATGCCGGATGATGGTTACAAAACCTTTGTTTGTGTTGAATCTGCCTGCGCGACCGCGCCGCAGAAAACCACCGAAGAAAAACCGTCTCGCCTGTCTCAGACGATTCGCGTCATCAAACGCTAATACGTCAGTCTCTCTCCCCGTACGGGAGAGAGACCTTTTCCTTAATTACACCACGTCCAGCGGTATTTTGCGGCCCGGTGCCGGGAACGCTTTATCCAGGCGCGCCAGATCGTCTGTGGTCAGCGTGATATTCAGCGCCGCGGCATTTTCCTGCGCGTGCCCCACGCTGGCGGCTTTCGGAATGGCAATCACGCCCTTATGGCTGATGACCCACGCCAGCAGAATTTGTGCCGCCGTCGCGTTGTGGGCGCGGGCAATATCGGCCACCACGCTGTTATTCATCAATCCGTCCCGCAGGCGACCAGCCTGTGCCAGAGGGCAATAGGCCATCACCGGCATCTGTTGTTCCTGACACCAGGGCAGTAAATCATATTCGATACCGCGTGACCCCAGGTGATAAAGCACCTGATCGGTGACGCAGGCCTTGCCACCCTGCACGCGCCACAGTTCTTGCATATCGGCATAGTCGAGATTCGATACGCCCCAGCGGCGGATTTTGCCCTGTTCAATCAGGGTCTCCATCACATCTACCGTTTCGGCCAGCGAGAAATTGCCACGCCAGTGCAGCAGATAGAGATCCAGATAATCGGTTTTCAGACGGCGCAGGCTCGCTTCACAGGCCGCAATCGCCTTTTTACCGCCCGCGTTCCACGGATACACTTTCGACACCAGATAGATGTTGTCACGTAATCCGCCCTGCAGCGCCTCACCGACCACCTCTTCTGCCCCACCGTCCGCGTACATTTCTGCGGTATCGATAAGCTTGAGTCCGGCATCAATGCCCGCCCGTAGTGCATCCACCTCTTTACTGCGCTGACGGTCATTCTCCCCCATGTACCAGGTACCCTGACCCAGAGCAGGCAGTGTCACTTCACCTGCAAACACCACATTTTTCTCTGCCATATCATCCTCCTGCGCTAGACGCACCACCGTAAAGCAAAACAGGGCCAAAGGCCCTGTTTTGATGCACAGATTGCACTATAAAAACGCACAATCAGAAACGGTACGTTACCCCTGTGGATAACAAGCCAGCCCAGGATTTATCCACCATCGGGCTGTCTTTGATTTCATCAGACAAATGCGTGTAGCGGCCCGTGCCGTACACGCTCAGGTTGTCGGTCAGACGATAGCTCACCGTCAGTTCCAGGTACGGGTTCCAGCTATCGCTTGGATCGTAGCTGTCCAGCCCGCTGCGACGCGATTCAGAACGGGACACACCATAGTAGTACTCGTTCTGATTCTCACTGTTCCACTCGACACCGATACCCGGCGTCACCGTCAGCGCACCGGCGTTATAGCGGTACAGCCATGCCAGATCCCAGACAATACCGTTGCTGTTGTCCAGCGCATCACCCGCAAGCGAGGTACGCAGGAAACCGTACTGCGTATTGTGGACGTAGGACAAGCCCGCCATCATCGTGGATTTACGTTTATTCAGCTGGCGCAGCTGGCTGCTATCGCTGTCGCCCGGTTTGAAGTGCCATGGGGAGTAATAGGCCATGACGGAAAGCTGGTCGGCGTCGTCATTCCACAGGTAATAGCCACCGCCTAGCCCACGAAACCAGAAACTGTCGCTTTCCCAGGTAATGACCGGTACCGGGTTAACTTTCTTGTCATACTGTTTATAGGGTGTTTCCACCACGCCGACACCAGCGCCCAGTGAAAACGTGCTCTCCGCGTTTGCCGCGAAGGTAGAAGAAGCGATCAGCACGCCCAGTGCCAGGAGTTTGAATTTCATCACAGTCCATTTATTCCTCTAGTCAATAATCGGCGGAGTGAAGTTTAACCGTCTAGGAGAGTCATCCCAAAATGTTTTTACCTAATCATTACAAAACTAAACCCTATAGCCTGCGGTCTTTATATGACAGGGGGCTGACTGTTTTGTGAAGCGGCTGTGATTTCACAGTGGAAGGCTTATCACAAAAGAAAGCATTTATGGATGAGTTATTGATATGTCATTGAAATTAGTTTTAGGCGGCATGCAAGTTTTGCAAATGCCATCTAAGCTTAATTTAAGAAGACGATTTAACGAACCCGCCTTTTGTTAATAACATGCAACCTGGCATAAGGGTTGCTGTATGACTCTTAGCGTCGTTCAGTTAACGCTTCCAGGAGCCTCTACTATTCATATGAACGGCTCTTTACCTGTGCTAAAAAACGAAAGGACGGCATGCCATGAATATATTCGATCACTACCGCCAGCGCTATGAAGCTGCCAAGGACGAAGAGTTCACACTGCAGGAGTTTCTTGCCACCTGTAAGCAAGATCGCAGTGCCTATGCTAACGCAGCTGAAAGACTACTGATGGCCATTGGTGAGCCAGTGATGGTGGACACTGCTTTAGAGCCACGGCTTTCCCGTCTCTTTTCTAACCGGGTCATCGGACGCTACCCGGCGTTTGAGGAGTTCTATGGTATGGAAGAGGCCATCGAGCAAATTGTTTCTTATCTCAAACACGCTGCCCAGGGACTGGAAGAGAAGAAACAGATCCTTTATCTGCTCGGCCCGGTCGGTGGCGGTAAATCCTCGCTCGCCGAACGCCTGAAATCCTTAATGCAGCGCGTACCGATTTACGTGCTGAGTGCCAACGGCGAACGCAGCCCGGTGAACGATCACCCGCTGTGCCTGTTTAACCCGCAGGAAGACGCGCAGATTCTGGAAAAAGAATATGGCGTACCGCGTCGCTATCTCGGCACCATCATGTCGCCGTGGGCAGCCAAACGCCTGCACGATTTTGGCGGCGACATCACCAAATTCCGCGTGGTCAAAGTCTGGCCATCCATCCTTGAACAAATCGCTATCGCCAAAACAGAGCCGGGCGATGAGAACAACCAGGACATCTCGGCGCTGGTGGGTAAAGTGGATATCCGCAAACTGGAAAACCACGCGCAAAACGATCCTGATGCCTACGGCTACTCCGGCGCGCTGTGCCGTGCCAACCAGGGCATCATGGAATTCGTCGAGATGTTTAAAGCGCCGATTAAAGTGCTGCACCCGCTGCTGACCGCCACACAGGAAGGTAACTACAACGGGACCGAGGGGATTTCCGCCCTGCCCTTTAACGGTATTATCCTTGCGCACTCGAACGAATCGGAGTGGGTCACTTTCCGTAATAACAAAAACAATGAGGCGTTCCTTGACCGTGTCTATATCGTCAAAGTGCCTTATTGCCTGCGGATCTCCGAAGAGATCAAGATTTACGAGAAACTGCTTAACCACAGTGAGTTGACCCATGCGCCGTGCGCTCCCGGTACGCTGGAAACCCTGGCCCGCTTCTCGATTCTGTCGCGCCTGAAAGAGCCAGAAAACTCCAGCGTCTACTCGAAAATGCGCGTCTACGACGGTGAAAGCCTGAAAGATACGGACCCGAAAGCGAAGTCCTACCAGGAGTATCGCGACTACGCCGGGGTAGATGAAGGGATGAACGGTCTATCGACGCGTTTCGCCTTTAAGATCCTCTCACGAGTATTTAACTTCGACCATGTTGAAGTGGCGGCCAACCCGGTTCACCTCTTCTACGTGCTGGAACAGCAGATCGAACGTGAGCAGTTCCCGCAAGAGCTGGCAGAGCGTTATCTCGAATTCCTCAAAGGCTACCTGATCCCGAAATATGCCGAATTTATTGGCAAAGAGATCCAGACCGCCTACCTGGAATCCTATTCTGAGTACGGACAGAACATTTTCGATCGCTATGTTACGTACGCCGATTTCTGGATTCAGGATCAGGAATACCGCGACCCGGATACCGGCCAGCTGTTTGACCGTGAATCACTGAATGCGGAACTGGAAAAAATTGAGAAACCGGCCGGGATCAGTAACCCGAAAGATTTCCGTAACGAGATAGTCAACTTCGTGCTCCGTGCCCGCGCAAACAACAGCGGCCGTAACCCGAACTGGACCAGCTACGAAAAACTGCGCACGGTTATCGAGAAAAAAATGTTCTCGAACACCGAAGAGCTGCTGCCTGTTATTTCGTTTAACGCCAAAACCTCAACCGACGAGCAGAAAAAACACGATGACTTTGTCGATCGCATGATGGAGAAAGGGTACACCCGCAAACAGGTTCGCCTGCTGTGCGAATGGTATCTGCGTGTACGTAAATCGTCCTGATAATAAATATTTGCCAAACTCATTCGAGTGACAGTAAGGCGGCAACGCAGCGAATCTCCGGGAGATTACAGAAGTAAGTGACCGGAGTGAACGCGGAAAGCCAACGAACCTGTCGCTTGAATGAGGAAGGCAAATTACGGGAGGGGTATATGACCTGGTTCATTGACCGAAGACTTAACGGTAAAAACAAGAGCACGGTTAACCGCCAGCGATTTTTACGCCGTTATAAAGCGCAAATAAAACAGTCGATCTCCGAGGCCATCAATAAACGATCGGTCACCGACGTGGAAAATGGCGAATCCGTCTCCATCCCGCACGAGGACATCAGCGAACCGATGTTTCATCAGGGACGTGGCGGCCTGCGCCATCGTGTGCATCCAGGCAACGATCATTTTGTGCAAAACGACCGTATCGAACGTCCCCAGGGCGGCGGTGGCGGTGGTGGCAGCGGTCAGGGCGAAGCCAGCGCTGACGGTGAAGGCCAGGATGAATTCGTTTTCCAGATTTCAAAAGACGAATATCTCGATCTGCTGTTCGAAGATTTGGCGCTGCCAAACCTGAAAAAGAACCAGCAGCGTCAGCTCAATGAATTTAAGACCCACCGCGCCGGCTACACGGCCAACGGTGTTCCCGCCAATATCAGCGTCGTACGTTCGCTCCAGAACTCGCTGGCGCGCCGTACCGCGATGACAGCAGGCAAGCGTCGTCAGCTACGTGAACTGGAAAGCAGTCTGGACATTGTCGCCAAAAGCGAACCGGCCCAACTGCTGGAAGAGGAACGTCTGCGCAAGGAAATTGCCGAGCTGCGCACGAAAATCGAACGCGTGCCGTTTATCGACACCTTCGATTTACGCTACAAAAATTATGAGAAACGCCCGGAACCTTCCAGCCAGGCCGTGATGTTCTGTCTGATGGACGTTTCCGGTTCCATGGATCAGTCGACGAAGGATATGGCAAAACGCTTTTATATCCTGCTCTATCTGTTCCTGAGCAGAACCTATAAAAACGTTGAAGTGGTCTATATTCGCCATCATACCCAGGCGAAAGAAGTCGACGAGCATGAGTTTTTCTACTCGCAGGAGACTGGCGGTACGATTGTCTCCAGCGCGTTGAAACTGATGGATGAAGTGATCAAAGAACGTTATGACCCGGCGCAGTGGAATATCTACGCTGCACAGGCTTCGGATGGCGATAACTGGGCCGATGACTCACCGCTGTGTCATGAAATTCTGGCGAAGAAAATCCTGCCAGTAGTGCGTTACTACAGCTATATCGAGATAACACGCCGCGCACACCAGACGCTATGGCGCGAGTATGAACATCTGCAGACCATGTTTGATAACTTCGCTATCCAGCATATCCGCGATCAGGAAGATATCTACCCGGTATTCCGCGAGCTGTTCCACAAGCAGAGTGCCACCTCAAACAGCTAACCACGCTGAATGCCGGCGCCCCGTGCGCTGGCTTTTTTTACCCTTCGGCAGGCAAACGCGCAAATTGCGGTACAAAAATGCAGCTATTTGACCCCTTGCCTCAGCGCAAACATGGCATATTACTCCCCAGACAAACTCGATTATTCCTTCGTTCCTTTTGAACGTCGGTTTTTTTTTAAACAGTACACATAAAAGCGTTGTTGTAGTGCTTGTACTTTGAAGCCGCCATTTTTTTGGGCGGCTTTTTTATTTTCATCTTCCGGAGGGTAGATTATTCTTAGCGGGTGCTTTTCACCGATCCGGAGGGACAATGTCCGAAATTGCCAGTCGAAATATCCACCACTATCTTCTTGAAACGCTGGAGCAGCACCAGGCGCGTTATCGTCTGGTTGAACACGAAGCCTCCGGCAAATGTGAAGCAGTCAGCGAGATTCGCGGAACCGCGCTCGGTCAGGGAGCAAAAGCGCTAGTGTGTAAAATCAAAGGCAACGGCGTGAAGATGCACGTGCTGGCGATTCTGGCCGCCGATCAACAGGCGGATTTATCACGACTCGCGGGGTACTTTGGCGCCAGTAAGGCGTCACTAGCAAGCCCGGTGGAAGTGGATGATTTGACAGCCTGCGTCTTCGGCGCAATCCCGCCGTTCAGCTTTCATCCGTCGCTAAAACTGGTGGCAGATCCACTGCTGTTTGACCGCTATGAAGATATTGCTTTCAATGCCGGTCTGCTCGAAAAATCGATTATCCTCAACACACAAGATTACTTACGCATTGCCCGCCCGGAACTGGTTGATTTCCGCCGCGAGGCTTAACGCTCAGGCTGGTTCTAAGGCCAGCCCGCTCTTTCCAGCGTCAGTACAGAAACCACCAGCACCACCATAATCGCGATGAATGGCGACGTGATGATAAACACATTGGTCAGCATGGGGTCGTTCATTTGCAGCCTGCCTGTTTTTTGCCCAGTTGCCCTATTCTTAATGTCAGCGGGTGACAATTTGATGACATTTTCGGGTTGTTAGCGAATTCAGATAATAAGTGCAACGCTCGGACATGATTGTGGAGAGTGTAGGAGGAAGGGTTAACTACCGATAAG
>NZ_CBFFRL010000084.1:0-20076 GCF_965644215.1 Phytobacter sp. V69 | reverse complement strand
GTATTGCAACGCGCTACGCAAAAAATACGGCCTCATTTCTCGCTGCCGTCCAGATCAGATGCATCGCTCTCTGGGCTGAAATCTTGTGACGACACTATCTAATGCAGTAATCCCGGGAATATACCTTTCACTCCTGCAACGATAAATTCGATTCCCAGCGCCATCAGCAGCAAGCCCATGATACGGGTAATCACGTTAATCCCGGTTTGTCCAAGCAGGCGAACTAACCAGGGAGCGATGCGAAATACTCCCCAGGAACAAAAAGCAAAAAGCGCTATTGCTACGGTAAATCCGGCAAGATATTCCACGCTGTGATAGCGCGTGCCCCAAACAATTGTCGAACTGATTGCCCCGGGGCCTGCCATTAAGGGTAATGCCTGCGGCACAACGCCGATACTCTCTCTGATCGCAGTTTCTGATTTTTCCTGCTTGTTCTGTTTATCCTCACCCAATTTGCCGCTGATCATCGACATCGCGATGGTCACCACCAGAATCCCACCGGCAATACGAAACGAGTCAATTGAGATACCAAACAATTGCAAAATCGCGTCACCCAGAAAAAGCGACGTCCAGAGAATAATGGCGACCGAAAGGTTCGCCGTCAGGTTGGTTTTATTCCGCGCCCCGGCGGTTTAATAGCTGGTCATGCTAATAAAGACAGGAATGATACCGATGGGGTTTACCAGTGCGAACAGGCCGATGAAAAATTTAAACCAGGTTGGAAAATCAAACAGAGTTTGGGTCACAGAGTACTCCGCAGCAGTGCAAGGCATAAAAGAAAGTATAGAAACAATAAGACCCTGCTAAATATACGATTATTCACAGCACAACTCACCTTAAATTCGGTCATATCCCCTACATCTCGGTATGTTATGCATTTGTACTAATTATGATAATCTTAGATAGCGCCGCCTTTTTATCATTAACATTTGATACAAATGCCCAAAAACAGCCTGCTGAAAGGTGTCAGCTTTGCTGAAACTTGATTTAGATCACGTAATCGGTACTCAGAAGTGAGTACTCTTGGTTACGTCGTCAGAGTCCTCTAATCATCATTAAGAATGATGTTGTGTTTAGACTCTTCCAGTAAATCTGTCGGTCAGGAAAGGCGTTAATTTATTGTTTTTCTGAAACTTACTCAACCTGCAACCAGCCTGTCTATACTGTCGTATCGCGCAACTGGTTTACTAGAAAAGTTTAACATTATCAGGAGAGCATTATGGCTGTTACTAATGTCGCTGAACTTAACGCACTCGTAGAGCGCGTAAAAAAAGCCCAGCGTGAATATGCCAGTTTCACTCAAGAACAAGTAGACAAAATCTTCCGCGCCGCCGCTCTGGCTGCCGCAGATGCCCGTATTCCTCTCGCTAAGATGGCCGTTGCCGAATCTGGCATGGGTATCGTCGAAGATAAAGTGATTAAAAACCACTTTGCTTCCGAATATATCTACAACGCCTATAAAGATGAGAAGACCTGCGGTGTCCTTGAGGAAGATGACACTTTTGGTACCATCACCATCGCTGAACCTATCGGTATCATCTGCGGTATCGTTCCGACGACTAACCCAACTTCTACTGCAATCTTCAAATCGCTGATTAGCCTTAAGACCCGCAACGCTATCATTTTCTCTCCACATCCGCGTGCTAAAGATGCCACCAACAAAGCGGCTGACATCGTTCTGCAGGCAGCTATCGCTGCGGGCGCACCGAAAGATCTGATTGGCTGGATTGACCAACCGTCTGTTGAACTGTCTAACGCGCTGATGCATCACCCTGACATCAACCTGATCCTCGCCACTGGCGGCCCAGGCATGGTGAAAGCAGCTTACAGCTCCGGCAAACCGGCTATCGGCGTAGGTGCAGGTAACACTCCGGTTGTTATCGACGAAACCGCTGATATCAAACGTGCTGTCGCTTCTGTCCTGATGTCCAAAACCTTCGACAACGGCGTTATCTGTGCTTCTGAACAGTCTGTTGTTGTTGTTGATTCCGTTTACGACGCTGTTCGTGAACGTTTTGCTACCCACGGCGGCTACCTGCTGCAGGGGAAAGAGCTGAAAGCGGTTCAGGATATCATCCTGAAAAATGGCGCGCTGAATGCCGCTATCGTGGGTCAGCCAGCATACAAAATCGCTGAACTGGCAGGCTTCACCGTTCCGACAAGTACCAAAATTCTGATTGGTGAAGTGACGGTTGTTGACGAAAGCGAACCGTTTGCTCACGAAAAACTGTCCCCGACTCTGGCGATGTACCGTGCGAAAGACTTCGACGACGCGGTAGTAAAAGCGGAGAAACTGGTGGCTATGGGCGGTATCGGTCACACCTCTTGCCTGTACACCGACCAGGATAACCAACCGGCTCGCGTACAGAAATTCGGTGCGGAAATGAAAACCGCACGTATCCTGATCAACACCCCGGCTTCTCAGGGTGGTATCGGTGACCTCTATAACTTCAAACTCGCACCTTCCCTGACTCTGGGTTGTGGTTCCTGGGGTGGTAACTCCATCTCTGAAAACGTTGGTCCGAAACACCTGATCAACAAGAAAACCGTTGCTAAGCGAGCTGAAAACATGTTGTGGCATAAACTTCCGAAATCTATCTACTTCCGCCGTGGCTCTCTGCCAATCGCGCTGGATGAAGTGATTACTGATGGTCACAAACGCGCACTGATCGTGACTGACCGCTTCCTGTTCAACAACGGTTATGCAGACCAGATCACCTCCGTGCTGAAAGCTGCTGGCGTTGAAACAGAAGTCTTCTTCGAAGTTGAGGCTGACCCGACACTGACTATCGTACGTAAAGGCGCAGAGCTGGCGAACTCCTTCAAACCTGACGTGATTATCGCGCTGGGTGGTGGTTCCCCGATGGATGCCGCGAAAATCATGTGGGTCATGTACGAACATCCGGAAACCCACTTCGAAGAACTGGCGCTGCGCTTTATGGACATCCGTAAACGTATCTACAAGTTCCCGAAAATGGGCGTGAAAGCAAAAATGGTTGCTATCACCACTACCTCCGGTACCGGTTCGGAAGTTACCCCGTTCGCCGTTGTAACTGACGATGCGACCGGCCAGAAATATCCGCTGGCAGACTATGCGCTGACTCCGGATATGGCGATTGTTGATGCAAACCTGGTCATGGACATGCCGAAATCACTATGTGCGTTCGGTGGTCTGGATGCGGTAACCCACGCGCTGGAAGCTTACGTTTCTGTTCTGGCGTCTGAGTTCTCTGACGGTCAGGCTCTGCAGGCTCTGAAACTGCTGAAAGAAAACCTGCCAGCGTCTTACCATGAAGGTTCTAAAAACCCGATTGCTCGTGAGCGTGTACACAGTGCTGCTACTATCGCAGGTATCGCGTTTGCGAACGCCTTCCTCGGTGTGTGTCACTCTATGGCGCATAAACTGGGTTCACAGTTCCACATTCCTCACGGTCTGGCGAACGCACTGTTGATTTGTAACGTTATCCGTTACAACGCCAACGACAACCCGACTAAACAGACTGCATTCAGCCAGTACGATCGTCCGCAGGCTCGTCGTCGCTACGCAGAAATCGCCGACCACCTTGGTCTGACTTCTTCCAGTGACCGCACTGCTGCGAAAATTGAGAAACTGCTGGTATGGCTCGAAAGCATCAAAGCTGAGCTGGGCATTCCTAAGTCAATCCGTGAAGCAGGCGTTCAGGAAGCTGATTTCCTTGCTCACGTTGACAAACTGTCCGAAGATGCGTTCGATGACCAGTGTACCGGTGCTAACCCGCGCTACCCGCTGATCTCCGAGCTGAAACAAATCCTGCTGGATACTTTCTACGGACGTGAGTTCAAAGAAGGCGTTGTAGCAGAAGCAAAACCCGAAGCAGTGAAAACCGAAAAAGCAGACAAAAAAGCGAAGAAAACCGCTTAATTCGCCCTGCTAAAACAAAAACCCGCCTGTGATGGCGGGTTTTTTTATGCTTGTCATCATCGACAGCGAGCATATTGATGAAGTTGGGTTATCCCCTCACGCGCGCCTGAATCTCGGCCAGAGAGCCTACTGTGAGCGCCTCTTTATAATGCTTCCGGCAGACCGATACATAGCGTTCATTACCGCCAATAACGACCTGTTCACCTTCATTATAGGGCCGCCCCGCCTGATCAAGGCGTAGCACCATGCTGGCTTTGCGCCCACAGAAGCAGATAGTTTTCAGCTCTACCAGTTTATCTGACCACGCCAGTAGATATTGGCTACCGGTGAACATCTCGCCGCGGAAATCGGTTCTGAGCCCATAGCAGAGCACCGGAATATCCAGTTCATCAACAACATCTGACAATTGATATACCTGCTGACGGGTTAGAAATTGACTTTCATCAACTAAAACACAGTGAATAGGCTCGCGCTGGTGCTCGGCATTAATCTCATCTTTAAGCGATGTGTTTTGGTTAAAAAGACGCGCCGGCGATGATAAGCCAATTCGCGAGCTGACCTTCCCTGCACCAAAGCGGTCATCAATTTCCGCGGTATAGACCAGCGTGCGCATGCCACGTTCCTGATAATTGTAGGAAGACTGCAGTAAAGCCGTAGATTTCCCGGCATTCATCGCTGAGTAGTAGAAATAAAGTTGCGCCATTGCCCGCAAGACCCCAATCAAAGTGTGATATTCATCGGCAGGATTGTATCATATTTTAACATACCGCCCGGAATGCCAAACGCACAGTTTACATAAGTTCCGGACATGCTTTCAGCGATATACTTCTCGCTATTTTTACCAAACCACTTGTTGCTGCCAAAGAAACAGACAATAAGCACACAACGGTTTTCCAGGGTATAAAAAAAAGAGTTTTCTGCGCCAGGCTCAAGAAATTATTAATGTTTTATGCAAAACACCGATGTTTCTCGCCCTAATAAAAAAGGTTGATATTTATCCATCGAAACTATAATTCGTATGAGATTAATCAGTAAAAAACGCGGATAAAACACCTGAACCGCTCCGGTGATAATGCTTTCTATATGGCTTTTTCGTGCGGTTCTTCAAGAAAAATTTAAGTTAGCGAATTTTAAAAATGAGGTAAATAAAGAGGAAATTTGAATTCCTTACATTCTCACCTATTGCACTACGCAAATTAACGCTCTATTATTAGCTCAACACCCCCCCCAATATATGTTTGAGATTACTACAAATGAGCGAAGCACTTAAAATTCTGAACAACATCCGTACTCTTCGTGCGCAGGCAAGAGAATGCACTCTAGAAACGCTCGAAGAAATGCTGGAAAAATTAGAAGTGGTCGTTAACGAGCGCCGTGAAGAAGAAAGCGCTGCAGCTGCTGAAATCGAAGAACGTACTCGTAAACTGCAACAATATCGTGAAATGCTGATTGCTGATGGTATTGATCCGAATGAACTGCTGAACAGCATGGTCACAGCTAAAACCGGAACGAAAGCGAAACGCGCTGCACGTCCGGCTAAATATAGCTATGTTGACGAAAACGGTGAAACTAAAACCTGGACCGGCCAGGGCCGTACCCCAGCAGTAATCAAAAAAGCAATGGATGAGCAAGGTAAACAACTGGACGACTTCCTGATCCAGGAGTAATCCTAAGCCTTCGTAAAGAATCCCGCCGATGGCGGGATTTTTTTTAACCATTGTTGCATAAAATATACATCTGTAATGAAGATAAACGTGCATTTCTGATGCAATTTGCTCAATCGTTCACCCCGTTTCAATATTCCCCATTCTGCATAAAGACTTCTCTCTGCTAACGCACTAACCATCCGGACTTACTTTCAGCAATAAAAAAGCCGGAGTGATAAGCATCAGTCCGGCTTTATTCCATACGACTAAAGTAGATTATGCTTTAGTCACGCCTACCACATCTTCCAGCCAGGCTTTAAATTCTTCGCCCAGTACGTTATGGCGAATACCATATTCTACGAACGCTTGCATATAACCCAGCTTATTACCGCAGTCATGGCTTTTACCTTTCATGTGGTAAGCTTCAACGGTCTCTTTCTCGATAAGCATATCGATAGCATCGGTGAGCTGGATTTCATCCCCTGCTCCCGGAGGCGTTTTAGCCAGCAGCGGCCAGATCTCTTCGCTGAGGACGTAACGGCCCACAACGGCGAGATTAGACGGCGCGACGTTTGCTTTCGGCTTCTCAACCACACCCACCATCGGTACGCTGTCACCCGGTTTCAGTTCGGCACCTTTGCAGTCAACCACACCGTATGCAGTCACATCGGCAACAGGCTCAACCATGATCTGGCTGGCACCGGTTTCGTCAAAACGTTTAATCATATCCGCTAGATTATCCTGGGACAGATCGGATTCGAACTCGTCCAGAATAACGTCCGGCAGAATAACTGCGACAGGCTCATTCCCTACAACCGGATGCGCACACAGGACGGCATGGCCCAAGCCCTTCGCCAGTCCCTGACGCACCTGCATAATGGTGACATGCGGCGGGCAAATAGCCTGCACTTCTTCCAGAAGCTGGCGCTTCACGCGTTTTTCCAGCATTGCTTCAAGTTCAAAGCTGGTATCGAAATGGTTTTCGATTGAATTTTTCGACGAATGCGTAACCAGAACAATTTCAGTAATACCCGCGGCGATACACTCATTGACGACATACTGAATTAATGGCTTATCAACCAACGGTAACATTTCTTTAGGAATCGCCTTTGTCGCTGGCAGCATCCTGGTTCCCAATCCCGCAACCGGGATAACTCCTTTAGTCACTCTCGAATTTATGGCAGCCATTGAAAATCTCCTGGTCTGTTCACGCTTTGAGCATGTTCATGAATTAATTCGCATCTGAGTATATCAGTACCATCGCAATGACCTGGTCTGAAAAGGACGCGCTAACGTTTAATTAGGATTAATACGCAAAACTGTGGCGATAGTACCACTCGCATTAAAAAGGAGGTAAAGCTATCTGCGGAATACGCAGCGATTGCTCATTCCGCAGACAACATTAAACGCAGACGGCCACCCGCCCCCCATACCTGACATTGCCAGGCATCACACCGCTGACTCAATTGGTTAAGATAGGTATTGCCTAATGTCCCTAATGGCACACCATTACTGATTTGAATTTGGTGTTCGCCAGTATTTAATGTGGCATTAAGACCTGCCGAAACCAAAATAAGATTTTTTAATTCGCTGTGATAATAACCAACCAGCAGAGGAAACTGCCCTGGTAAATTTGCCTGGCGAAGAAGCTGGTTAACTTGCTTAAGCAAACTCCCCATTTCCGGGAGTTTTTGATGGTGGTGTGACAACTGTTCCTGAAGTAAACCATTGAACAGTGCGCGCAGTAATAACGCTGCCAGCACACCGTTATTGCCGCCACGAGTCACATCCAGGCAATAAAAGGCCAGGTCCCGTGACGATATAGGCGCAATATCCAGCACAAGTCCGGGCTGATCGGCAGAAACTAACTGGCGGTAATTAACCCGACATCCCGACATCTTTTGCTGAACCGGGGGCTGTAATTCCTGCAAAAGTTTAGCAGCGGCCTGTGGATTTTCGACCAGCGCATCCCAATCCTGAAACAAACGTTCTTCTTCTTCAACACGCGAATTAAACATGTTGGGATAAAGACAGGCGAACACCGTCTCTTTAAGTCGGTTGAGATCTTTAACCGGCTTAAGTAAAACATCCTGCACGCCTAAACGGAGTGCTTTCGCAATATCAGCCATATTATCGGTCGCAGAAATGACGAGAACTGGCATCTGATCGCCTTTATTGCGCAAATGTTCGACAAGTTTAAGACCATTCATGCGCGGCATCGCAATATCGCAAATCATGAGATCGGGGGTTGCGCTCTCCAGTTGCTCCAGTGCGGCAACGCCGTCGTCTGCGATCAGCGTGTCTGCTCCTAGAGATGAGAGCCAGGAATCCAGCAGCGAGCGGAAGACGGGCTCGTCTTCAACTATCAGTATCTGTTTTCCTGCCAACGGCTGCGTCATCTTCTCTCCCCTGCCCGACGATAACTAAATAGTGGCATGATCTATCAATAATCGCCTGTCAGAATTTGCTGAACTCAAATAAAAAAACAGAGTCACTCTATTGTCCTTACCAACGGTAGGAGTTCATCGATTTTCTTTTCAACAGCACGTTGTCCGGCAGCGATTGCCGCCTCGGCGCGATGAAAGTCGAGCGTTGAAATTTGCGGACAAAATGGTTGGATTAACACATCGGGGGGATCCCCCGCCATGCGGTTGCGTTTAAGTCGATTTTCAAGCACCTGAATGGATGTGGTCATGATTTCCATTGCCGTCGGTACGACGACAGTCCGCCGGGCCGTCATTTTAGCCAGCCGCTCCCGCAGACGTTCGTGCCAGCGTAACTCATCGCTCTCTTCATCCTCCAGGGTATTGTCCGCCATGTTCGTCGACACTAAATCCTGTTGCATCAAATGCGCGTCATGCTGCAGATCAACGGCAATAACGATATCCGCCCCCAGTGCGCGCGTCAGAGAGACAGGCACCGGATTCACGACCGCACCATCGACCAGCCAGTAACCATTATGGGCAACGGGCGCCATCAAACCCGGCATACTGCAAGACGCACGCACCGCAAGGTGCAGATCGCCGTCGGTAAACCATAGCTCACGCCCGGTGCTGAGGTTAGTCGCCACAGCCCCAAATTTTAACTGGCAATCAGTGAAAAGCTCGTCAGGCAGGATCTGCCGATAGTGGTTGAAAACCCGTTCGCCGCGCAGTAATCCACCACGGCGCCACGAGGGATCCATAAGTTTGAGGACGTCCCAATAACTGAATGAACGCACCCACGTTTCCAACTCAGGGAGTTTACCGCAGGCATAGGCCGCGCCTACGAGAGAGCCAATGGAGCACCCTGCCACGACGTCAATCTTAATCCCTGCGTGTTGCAATGCGTTTATCACACCGATGTGTGACCAGCCTCTGGCTGCGCCTGCTCCCAGAGCCAGCCCAATTTTAACCGTTCTCATTACCTGGATTTTTGTCCCCCGGAACGACTGGCGTAGCCACGAAGCTACAGCTCAGTTAACATAACGCTACTCTGGCTTATAGTGCCGCTATTTTTGTACAGGAAGCCGATTGTGTCTGAACTCTGTCCCTGCGGTAGCGCAGTCGAGTATAGCCTATGTTGCCAGCCTTATCTGTCCGGCACACAGGTTGCGCCAGATCCATCACATCTTATGCGCTCACGTTACAGCGCGTTTATGATGAAAGATGCTGAATATCTGATTAGCACATGGCATTCGAATTGTCAGGCCGCCACGTTTCGCCCGGAAATTGAAGCCAGCTTCGCCCGTACCCAGTGGCTGGGGTTGACGGTGTTCGAACATGCCGCCGGTAAAAACGACAGTGAAGGTTACGTCAGTTTTATCGCCCGTTTCAATGAAGATGGCAAAACGGGAGCAATTATTGAACGTTCCCGATTCTTAAAGGAGAACGGGCGGTGGTATTATATTGACGGCACACGTCCGCAATTCGGCCGCAACGATCCATGTCCATGCGGGTCAGGTAAGAAATTCAAAAAGTGCTGCGGGCAATAAGCCCAGCGATAACTCATAGCAAACACCATCAACAGGATTTACCCGGCAATGCATTCACTACAACGTAAAGTACTACGCACTATTTGCCCTGACCAAAAAGGTCTCATCGCGCGAATTACCAACATTTGTTACAAGCACGAACTCAACATTGTGCAGAACAATGAGTTTGTCGATCACCGTACCGGTCGCTTTTTCATGCGCACAGAGCTGGAGGGGATTTTTAACGACTCGACCCTGCTGGCCGATCTGGATAGCGCACTGCCAGAAGGTTCCGTTCGCGAGCTGAACCCGGCAGGGCAGCGTCGCGTGGTGATTCTGGTGACAAAAGAAGCGCATTGCCTGGGCGACTTATTAATGAAGGCCAACTACGGCGGGCTGGATATTGATATCGCAGCCGTCATTGGCAACCATGAAACACTGCGTACGCTGGTTGAGCGTTTTGATATCCCGTTTGAGCTGGTCAGCCATGAAGGGTTAACCCGTGAAGAACATGACGAGCAGATGGCACAGGCCATTGAGGCGCATCAACCGGATTACGTGGTGTTAGCGAAGTACATGCGCGTATTGACACCGGGCTTCGTCTCACGTTTCCCAAATAAGATTATCAACATTCACCATTCGTTCCTGCCAGCCTTTATTGGCGCGCGTCCTTATCACCAGGCCTATGAGCGTGGGGTGAAAATCATCGGCGCGACGGCACACTACGTGAACGACAATCTGGACGAAGGTCCGATTATCATGCAGGACGTGATTCATGTGGATCACACCTACACCGCCGAAGACATGATGCGTGCGGGCCGCGATGTTGAGAAGAACGTCTTAAGCCGCGCGCTGTATCAGGTACTGGCGCAGCGCGTTTTCGTTTACGGCAACAGAACGATTATTCTTTAATCGCTAACGAAATGAATTGATTAGCTTTAATCCGTTACGGATGAAAAGTACACAAACGGTTCAATTTCGGTGAACGAAAGCTTTACAGGGGCGCATCATTTGATATGATGCGCCCCGCTTCCCGAGAAGGAAGCGGGCCAGTAATAGCATTACCCCGTGGTGGGGTTCCCGAGCGGCCAAAGGGAGCAGACTGTAAATCTGCCGTCATCGACTTCGAAGGTTCGAATCCTTCCCCCACCACCATTATTCACTACAGCGACGAAGTAACCTCGATAGGCAATGCAGAAGTTTGCACTTATCGGGAAGGGTAAGAACCTTCGATTAAGGTTCGACTCGAGCGAAAGCGAGAGAACGTTGCCAACGGCAACGGCCAGTAGGGAGAGGAGTGAAGCGACGAATAATCCTTCCACCACCATCTTCACGCATTACCGACAATTTGAATTGCCCTTGGTGGGGTTCCCGAGCGGCCAAAGGGAGCAGACTGTAAATCTGCCGTCATCGACTTCGAAGGTTCGAATCCTTCCCCCACTACCATCACGTCCTGATAGCACTCAACCAAATCAAACTCGCAAAATCACATATTCTGCCCATACAGGGAAGGATGAGAAGCTTCGACTAAGGTTCGATTCGAGCGAATGCGAGAAAGCGTTGCCGCAGGCAACGACCCGAAGGGCGAGGCGCAACGCGCCGAGTAATCCTTCCCCCACCACCATCACTTCCTGGTAGTACAATCATCTACTCAACATTTATTTCATTATAAAAAAACATCATCTGCCATGAGCTTTCGTGCATCTGTTTTCCCTGATGCGCTACGCTTATCAGGGCTACAAGACTGCCATATATGTCCCGGCGGCGCTGCGCTTGGCCGGGCTACAAATGCTTATCAGGGCTACAAGACCGTAGGTCGGATAAGCGTAGCGCCATCCGACATTTCTCCCGGTGATGCGGCTCTTGCCTGGAATAAGTGAAAAAAACCCCGCGAGTGCGGGGTTAGTATCAAAACGTGGGCGAATCAGCGACGCGCACGAACAATCTGGTATTTGCGCGTCAGATATTCTACCGGCGCGCTCCAGATATGCACCAGGCGCGAAAACGGGAACAGCACAAACAGCGTCATCCCCAGCACCAGATGCACACGGTAAATAAAGGCAACGCCGTCGAGATGTTCAGACGCACCGATATGGAAGGTCACCACCGCCTGCGCCCAGCCCACCAGTTTCATCATTTCACTGCCATCCATATGTTGCGCAGAGAACGGAATGGTCAGCAGACCCAGTGCACACTGCACCATCAGCAATGTCATGATCAGAATATCGGCCGTTGTTGAGGTGGCGCGAATACGCGGATTAAACAGGCGACGTTTCAGCAGCATAATGCCGCCCACCAGGCACATCACCCCGCTGGCCCCACCGCCGATCATCGCCATCTTCTGCTTAATTTCAATCGGCAGGAAAGACTCATACATCCAGTGCGGTGTCAGCATACCCAGCGCATGACCGGCAAAAATACCCAGGATGCCGAGGTGGAACAGGTTCGACCAAATCACCATCCCTTTGCGATCCAGCATCTGGCTGGAACCCGCACGCCAGCTGTACTGACCGTAGTCATAACGCAGCCAACTGCCGACCAGGAAGACGGTACCGGCGAGATACGGATAAATATCGAAGAAGAACGTATTCAGGAAGTGCATTATTGCTGTCCTCCGGTGGTGATACTCACGTACTGCGGTGCGACAGCGCCAGCAAAGCGACGTTGATGCGCAGTAATGTCAGATTCGCCACATCCCTGCTCGGCAAAGAATTTCACCTGCTCTTCTTCCCAGACAGCGTCCAGCGCCTGCGGGGTGTCATCACGCGCTTCATCAGCAATGTTGTCCGCCACTTTCTGCTGATCGATGGCGGTATTCGCCAGTGCGATCAGCGGCGCGAACAGGGCCGGGTAGTGACTTTCGCGCTGATCCAGACGTGCACTCAGCAGCACCAGAATCGGTGCGATATCCTGCAATCCGCCCATCGCCTCTGCTGGTGGCAACTGCGCCAGATATTCCAGATACAGCGGCAGGTGATCCGGCAGCTCGCGGCTGTCCAGCACCAGGCCATGCCGAGCGTATTGGTCCAGCAGATCGACCATCGCCTGCCCGCGATCGCGGGATTCACCGTGAACATGTTCGAACAGCAACAGTGACGTTGCGCGACCACGGTCAAACAATTCGCTGTAGCTAGCCTGCGCATCCAGCAGATCCTGGGCGGTCAATTGCCGCAGAAAATCAATAACCCCCTGCGACTGCGCCTCACTGAGGTAGGAAGACGATTGCAGCGCCTCCACCAGCTCCTGCTGATGCTGATGCTGCCACAGGGCAGCATCCGGGTATTCCAGCAGGCGAGAAATAACCATCAGTTCAATCATGGACGCGGCTCCGTTTTGACGGACACATCAATCGCGTCGATGCGGCGGCTGTTAAACAGGTTGAATTTGGTATCAGAACCGTGGCAGCCGTCACCGAAGGTAAAACCACAACCGCTTTTCTCCGGGAAGGCGTCCCGTGCCAGCTCGCGATGGCTGCTCGGGACCACGAAACGGTCTTCGTAGTTGGCAATGGCCAGATAACGGTACATCTCCTGCGCCTGTGCTTCGCTCAGGCCCACTTCTTCCAGAGCGCGAGTATCAATTTTGCCATCAACAGTTTCCGCACGTTTGTAGTGACGCATCGCCAGCATACGTTTCAGCGCCAGCAGTACCGGTGCGGTATCGCCTGCGGTGAGCAGATTTGCCAGGTACTGCACCGGAATACGCAAGCTGTCTACGTCCGGCAAAATACCGTTGCTACCCAGTTCACCCGCATCCGCCGCAGACTGAATCGGTGACAGCGGCGGCACGTACCAGACCATTGGCAGGGTGCGGTATTCCGGGTGCAGCGGCAGCGCCAGCTTCCAGTCCATCGCCATTTTGTAGACAGGCGACTGCTGGGCAGCGTCGATCACGCTCAGCGGAATGCCATCTTTAATCGCTTGCTCAATCACTTGCGGATCGTTAGGGTCGAGGAACACGTCCAACTGGCGCTGGTACAGATCTTTCTCGTTCTCGGTGCTTGCCGCCTGCTCAATCGCATCCGCGTCATACAGCAACACGCCGAGATAGCGGATACGGCCCACGCAGGTTTCGGAGCACACGGTCGGCTGACCGGCTTCGATACGCGGGTAACAGAAGATGCACTTCTCGGATTTGCCGCTCTTCCAGTTGAAGTAGATTTTTTTATACGGGCAGCCAGTGATACACATACGCCAGCCACGGCATTTATCCTGATCGATCAGCACAATGCCGTCCTCTTCACGTTTGTAAATCGCGCCGCTCGGGCAGGTCGCCACACACGCCGGGTTCAGGCAATGCTCACACAGGCGCGGCAGATACATCATGAAGGTGTTTTCGAACTGGCCGTACATTGCCTTCTGCATGTTCTCGAAGTTTTTGTCTTTCGACAGCTTCTCAAACTCACCGCCCAGGTCATCTTCCCAGTTCGGGCCGTACTTGATTTTGTCCATGCGCTTCCCTGTGATCACCGAGCGCGGACGGGCAATCAGCTGGTGTTTGCTGTCAGCCGGTGCGTTATGCAGTGCCTGGTAGTCAAAATCAAACGGCTCGTAGTAATCGTCGATTTCCGGCATATGCGGGTTGGCGAAGATTTTACCCAGCAGCATGGTACGGTTCCCCATGCGCGGTTGCAGCTTGCCGCTGACTTTACGGTTCCAGCCGCCCTTCCATTTTTGCTGGTCTTCCCAGTTAGCCGGGAAACCGACGCCCGGTTTGGTTTCCACGTTGTTAAACCACGCGTACTCCACCCCTTCGCGGCTGGTCCAGACGTTTTTACAGGTGACTGAGCAGGTATGACAGCCGATGCATTTGTCGAGATTCAGCACCATGCCGACTTGTGAACGAATTTTCATTTTACGCTCTCCTGTACCTGGTCATTGCCTTCGCCATCCAGCCAGTTAATGTTCTTCATCTTACGTACCACCACAAACTCATCACGGTTGGAACCGACCGTACCGTAGTAGTTAAAGCCATAGGCCAGGTGCGCATAGCCACCGATCATATGGGTCGGTTTTGGCGTAATACGGGTCACCGAGTTGTGGATCCCACCGCGCTGTTGAGTAATTTCTGAACCCGGCAGGTTCACGATACGCTCCTGCGCGTGGTACATCATGGTCATCCCGGCCGGTACGCGTTGGCTCACCACCGCACGGGAGGTCAGCGCACCGTTGCTGTTGAAGACTTCAATCCAGTCGTTATCTTCAATGCCCAGGTCTTTGGCATCCGCTTCACTCATCCACACCACTGGGCCGCCGCGACCGAGGGTCAACATCAGCAGGTTGTCGCTGTAGGTGGAGTGAATGCCCCATTTCTGGTGCGGCGTCAGGAAATTGAGCGCTTTTTCCGGGTTGCCGTTAGACTTCTCGCCCATCACCTCTTTCACCGAACGGGTGTCGATGGGTGGACGGTAGACCAGCAGGCTTTCGCCGAAATCGCGCATCCACTGGTGATCCTGATACAGCTGCTGGCGGCCGGAGAGCGTACGCCATGGGATCAGCTCGTGAACGTTGGTGTAACCGGCGTTGTAAGAGACATGTTCATCTTCCAGACCGGACCCGGTCGGGCTGGAGATGATTTTGCGCGGCTGTGCCTGAATATCGCGGAAGCGGATTTTTTCCTCTTCTTTATTAGTCGCCAGGGGCGTGTGGTCACGACCGGTAAACTCGCTGAGTGCAGCCCAGCTTTCACCGCCACATGACCGTTAGTTTCCGGTGCCAGGGTAAGGATCATCTCGGCTGCATCAATCGCCGTGTTGAGCATCGGCTGGCCTTTCGCTGGGCCATCTGCCTTGGTGTAATTGAGCTTACGCAGCAGATCCATTTCGCTCTGGGTATTCCAGGCAATGCCTTTCCCGCCGTTACCGATTTTCTCCATCAACGGACCGATGGAGGTAAAGCGCTCGTAGGTCGCTGGGTAATCACGCTCAACCGGAATCAGATGCGGGGCGGTTTTACCCGGGATCAGGTCGCATTCGCCTTTTTTCCAGTCTTTCACGTCGAGCGGCTGTGCCAGTTCAGCGGCAGAGTCATGCTGAATCGGCAGCGTCACCAGGTCCGTCTCTTTACCGAGGTGACCCACACACACTTCGGAGAATTTTTTGGCAATGGCCTTATAAATTTCCCAGTCGCTTTTGGATTCCCACGCCGGATCAACGGCTGCAGACAGCGGATGAATAAACGGATGCATATCCGAGGTATTCATATCGTCTTTCTCATACCAGGTGGCGGTCGGCAGCACGATATCGGAGTACAGGCAGGTACTGGACAGACGGAAGTCCAGCGTCACCACCAGATCCAGTTTTCCGTCGAGGCCATTATCTTTCCATTCCACCTCTTCCGGTTTCATGCCGCCCTGTTTGCCAAGATCTTTCCCCTGAATACCGTGTTCGGTGCCCAGCAGGTATTTCAGCATGTACTCGTGACCTTTACCGGAGGAACCCAGCAGGTTGGAGCGCCAGATAAACAGGTTGCGCGGGTGGTTTTTACCGTTTTCCGGTTGCTCTGCCGCAAAGTGCATGGAGCCGTCTTTCAGGGATTTAACGGTGTAATCCACCGCCGACATGCCTGCTTTTTTGGCTTCTTCGGCAATGCGCAGCGGGTTGGTCCCCAGCTGTGGTGCCGACGGCAGCCAGCCCATACGCTCGGCACGGACGTTGAAATCGATCAGGTGACCGGTGTAGCGCGATTTATCCGCCAGCGGTGACAAGAATTCCTGCGCGGTGACGGTTTCATAGCGCCACTGACTGGAGTGGTTATAGAAATACGAGGTGCTGTTCATATGACGCGCCGGACGGTTCCAGTCCAGGGCAAACGCCAGCGGCTGCCAGCCGGTCTGCGGACGCAGTTTTTCCTGGCCAACATAGTGCGCCCAGCCGCCGCCGCTCTGTCCGATACAGCCGCAGAAGATCAGCATGTTGATGATCCCGCGATAGTTCATATCGAGGTGATACCAGTGGTTCATCCCCGCGCCGATGATAATCATCGAGCGACCGTGCGTTTTATCGGCGTTATCAGCAAACTCACGGGCGATACGGATGATTTTCGCCGCAGAGACACCGGTCATTTTCTCGGCCCAGCCCGGCGTATAGGCTTTCAGATCGTTGTAGTGTTTGGCGCAGTTTTCATCGTTCAGACCGCGTTCCAGGCCGTAGTTGGCCAGGGTCAGGTCATAAACAGTGGTCACCATCACGCTGCTGCCATCTGCCAGTTGCAGGCGTTTAACCGGCAGTTTGTGTAGCAGGATGTTTCCCAGTTCAACCTTGCTAAAGTGTTCGGTGCTGTCGCCGCCAAAGTACGGGAAGCCGACATTGGCGATCTCATCCTGGTTGCCCAGCAGGCTCAGCTGCAGTTCAGTTTCATTGCCAGAGGTGCCATCACGCTGTTCAAGGTTCCATTTCCCCTTCTCACCCCAGCGGAAACCGATAGAGCCGTTCGGTGCCACCATCTCGTTGTCGGTGGTGAAGGCAACGGTTTTCCACTCAGGATTGTTTTCCTGGCCGAGAGAATCCACCAGGTCAGACGCGCGTAACATGCGTCCAGCGGCGTAGTAGCCATCACGTTCTTCCAGCATCACCAACATCGGCATGTCGGTGTAACGACGAACGTAGTCGGTAAAGTACTGGCTTGGGTTATCGAGGTGGAACTCGCGCAGCATCACATGCCCCATCGCCAGCGCCATCGCCGCATCGGTACCCTGTTTCGGTGCCAGCCACTGGTCGCACAGTTTGGCGATTTCGGCATAGTCCGGGGTCACCGCAACGGTTTTGGAGCCTTTGTAACGCACTTCGGTAAAGAAGTGGGCATCCGGGGTGCGGGTCTGCGGAACGTTGGAACCCCAGGCGATGATGTAGCTGGAGTTATACCAGTCGGCAGATTCCGGTACGTCGGTTTGCTCGCCCCAGGTCTGCGGCGAGGCTGGCGGTAAGTCGCAATACCAGTCGTAGAAGCTCAGGCAGGTACCGCCGAGCAGGGAGAGGTAGCGCGCGCCAGAGGCATAGGACACCATCGACATCGCCGGGATCGGCGAGAAACCGGCCACACGGTCAGGCCCGTAGGTTTTGACGGTGTAGACGTTGGATGCCGCAATCAGCTCATTCACTTCCTGCCAGGAAGAGCGCACAAAACCGCCGCGACCACGCGCCTGTTTAAAGCTTTTGGCTTTCTCGGCGTCTTCAATGATCGAGGCCCAGGCATTCACCGGATCCGGATGCTGCACTTTCGCTTCGCGCCACATTTTCATCAGGCGTTTGCGCATCAGCGGGTATTTCAGGCGGTTGGCGCTGTAAAGATACCAGGAGTAGCTGGCGCCACGTGGGCAGCCGCGCGGCTCATGGTTTGGCATATCAGGGCGGGTACGCTGGTAGTCCGTCTGCTGGGTTTCCCAGGTAACGAGACCATTTTTGACGTAAATCTTCCAGCTGCACGAACCTGTGCAGTTTACACCGTGAGTAGAACGCACGATTTTATCGTGCTGCCAGCGTTGGCGGTATCCATCCTCCCAGTCCCGGTTTGTTTCGAGAAGCTGACCGTGCCCATCGGCAAAGGTTTCGCCCTTCTGCTTGAAGTAGCGAAATCGGTCCAGGAATTTACTCATCGGGTTTCTCCTGTATGGAGCCTGACGGCTCTCTGATAAATCGACATTGCTTAAATTCGGGATTACTGCATTTGCGGCGAAAGTAACGCTCTGAAAGGGTGTAAGAATTGATGGCGATCAAGCTGGAAGGGCTTCATAAAGGGAGGTAAAAACGCTTCTACTCCTAAAGGAGGAGAATAATTTATTTTTTATCCGCATGATAAATAACGTTTTTATTTCAATTGTATCGCATCAACCAGAAAGAAATATGCTAACCAGGTATTAAGGGGTATAGCCCCCTGATGACGAGGGTTTTTCGCTGTGTAGGGACTTCACGCAATCAAAAGTATGTTGTAACTAATGACAGGCAAAAAAAAAGCGCGAGCCAGGCCCGCGCAAGGATAATCAACATTTACTTATGTTTTTATTAGAATTCCGTCCATAGATGGCCCAGGTGATCACCACACAGGCCACATAAAACACCAAGAAGACTTTCATTGCACCCGCCGGTGAGCCGGTCAGCGCCAGTGAGGTACCAAAGGCTTTCGGGATAAAGAAGCCGCCAATCGCCCCGATAGCGGAAATAAAGCCCAGCGCAGCCGCTGTTTCGGTTGCCGCTTCACGCATGGCGCTCTCTTCACTGCCACCTGCACTTTTCACGCGGTCCATAGTCATTTTGCGGAACGTCACCGAGATCATCTGGAAAGTGGAACCACTGCCCAGCCCGGCGGTCAGGAACAGCACCAGGAAGACGCCAAAGAAGGCGATGAAGTTACCGCCCACGCCTTGCGACGGCAGGGTCAGGAACAGTAAGGCACTGAAAATCGCCATCACCATAAAGTTAACCAGCGTCACCCGCGTACCACCCAGCCTGTCGGAAATCGCCCCACCCGCAGAACGCGCAAGTGCGCCCACCAGCGGACCGCAGAAGGCAAAGTGCAGGATATTGACGTCCGGGAACTGGGTTTTCGAGAGCATAGCGAAACCGGCAGAGAAGCCGATGAACGACCCAAAGGTCGCCAGATAGAGGAAGCTCATGATCCACATATGCTTACGTTTGAGCACGGGTAACTGTGCGCTCAGCGATGCTTTTGAGGCAGTCAGTTCGTTCATGCCAAACCAGGCGGCTAAGGTAAAGACCGCCAGGAATGGCACCCACACCCAGGCAGCATTCGCCAGGTAGATCAGGCTACCGTCAGGCTGCGCCACACCCGTCGCTCCGAACACCGCGAACATGGAAAAAGAGATCGCCAGCGGCGCAAACAGCTGCATGACGCTCACACCAAGGTTGCCCAGTCCACCGTTAATACCCAGTGCACCGCCCTGCTTCTGTTTAGGGAAGAAGAAGCTGATGTTCGCCATGCTGGAAGCAAAGTTCGCCCCGGCAAAGCCACACAGCAGCGAGATAATGATAAAGGTACTGAACGGGGTTGAGGTGTCTTCAACCGCAAAACCCAGCCAGACGCAGGGAATGATCAGGATCCCGGTACTGAACGCTGTCCAGCGGCGGCCACCGAAAACCGGGATCATAAAGGAGTACGGAACGCGCAACAGTGCGCCGGAAACTGACGGTAACGCGGTCAGCATAAAGAGTTGGTCGGTCGTAAAATTAAAGCCGACTTTGTTCAGGTTTACGGCAACAGCACTAAACAACATCCACACACAGAATGCCAGCAACAGACACGGGACCGAGATCCACAGGTTACGGCTGGCAACACCGTGACCCTGCTGTTGCCAGAAAAGGGGATCTTCTGGACGCCAGTCGCTAATGACTCGGCTGGGCACCCTTTGGGGGGTAGAAGAGTGACTCATAGACACCTCTGGTTATTGATTTGACGAGTGCCACATTAGGTTTTACGGCGCAAGGTAAGTTGATATAAATCAAAGGAAAAGTGCGCACAATAATGGGCAAAAAATAACCATGCTCATTAGATAGTGTCGTCACAATATTTTAGCCCAGAGAGCGATGCATCTGATCTGGACGGCAGCGAGAAATGAGGCCGTAT
>NZ_CBFFRL010000083.1:0-20352 GCF_965644215.1 Phytobacter sp. V69 | reverse complement strand
CAGTTGCCAGACCGCAAGATGTTTTAACAAATCAAAAGGGGTTTTGATAACTGGCTTAAAGCTGAAAGCTTTCCGGACCCCCCAGCCTAGCTGGGGGTTTTTTGTGCACAAAAAAAGCGCCATCCGCAGGGATGGCGCTGATGTTTTCATTTTTTGGACACATCAAACATGGTGGCATCGGTCGCCATGTTATCAATAACCTGTTTCAGCGTATCCACCGTCAACGGCGCGTTTTCGTTGCTCAGGCTTTTGCCCTCGCCCTGACGTACCACTTTGATGACCGGTTTATTGGTCGCGGCATCAATCAGCTCACCTTCGAAAAAGAGATGCGTATCCATGGTGCGGTGACCCGTCGCCGCCTGCGTACCAGCAATCACCATCGCAACCGGGATCACTTCATAGAACTGCAGGCCCTGTTTGCTGCTGTCCACGCCAGTAATCGCACCGCGGAAAATCAAGCTATGCGCACCCGGAGAGGTTACCAGTGGTTTGCGCTGCGCGGCAGCCGCTTTCAATTTGGTGTTCGTATAAGCCAGCAACCCGTCAAGCGTTTGCTGATTGACCTGGCTGGTCGGTTTTGCCACCGGATAATAGGTAACTGGGTGGTAAACAATGCTGTCGTATTTATTCAGATCAAATGAAGGATCAACCCAGCGCAACACGGGTTTACCGCTTGCGGATGTTGTTTGTTGTAAGTTGGAATAATCTTTTAAGAAGTCGGAATATTGCTCAGGCTGAGTGACTTTTGAGGCACAGCCTGATAACGCAATCAGGCCAGCAAGCACTGCAACTTTAAATACAGCACGCATGGACGTTCCCTTTGAGTTTGTAGATGCCTTAAAAGTTATAGCAAACAACCGGCTACAGTGATGAGGTAAAAAAGCTGACGGGCTCAAATTTTAGAAAAATAAAATATTAACGACCAAAATCAATGCGCTATGCGCCGATGCAACACACCGGCGCGCCTGATTATTTATTGATATCGACCTGGTAGAAAATATGTTTACCGAACGGGTCGACTTCATAGCCTTTTACGTCATTACGTACCGGCTCGAAAATAGTGGAGTGCGCAATCATCACCGCCGGTATTTGATCGTGCATCATCTGCTGGGCCTCTTTATACAACGCCACGCGTTTATCGTGATCGGTTATCGATTTCGCTTCAGCGATGATTTTATCAAACGGCTGATAACACCATTTCGAGGAGTTGGAACCGCCGTTGGCAGACTGGCAGGTAAACAGCGGCCCGAAGAAGTTATCCGGGTCACCCGTCGCCGTTGTCCAGCCCATCAGCGCCGCCTGATGCTCGCCGCCTTTCACCCGTTTTAAATATTCACCCCATTCGTAGGTGACAATTTTCGCATTGACCCCCACTTTCGCCCAGTCGGCCTGAATCATCTCTGCCATGCGTTTTGCATTCGGGTTATAAGGGCGCTGGACCGGCATCGCCCACAAGTCGATGGTGGTGCCTTCCGGCAGCCCCGCTTCTTTCAGCAACGCTTTGGCTTTTTCAGGATCGTAGGCGTAATCCTGCAATTCGCTGTCCGCACTCCACACACCTGGCGGTAAGAGGTTTTTCGCTGCCGTTCCGGTGCCCTGGAACACGGCATTGATAATGGCCGGCTTGTTAATGGCCATCGCCAGCGCCTGACGCACTTTGACGTTATCGAGCGGCGCTTTTTGCGTGTTAAACGCCAGGAAACCGGTATTCAGCCCGGATTTGCTCATCAGCGTGATGTCTTTGTTCTCTTTCAGGTGCGGCAAATCCGCCGGGTTCGGGAACGGCATCACCTGACATTCGTTTTTCTCGATCTTGGCGAGGCGTACCGACGCATCCGGCGTGATGCTGAACACCAGACGGTCGATTTTCGCTTTACCCTGCCAGTATTCCGGGAAGGCGGTAAACAGAATGCGCGAATCTTTCTGGTACTGGGCAAGTCTGAACGGACCGGTCCCGACAGGCTCCATATCCACTCGCTCCGGCGTCCCGGCTTTCAGCATCGCATCGGCGTATTCGGCCGATAAAATCGAAGCAAAGTACCAGGCCAGGTCAGGCACAAAAGGCGCTTCAGGGTGGGCCAGGGTAAAGCGCACAGTGTTGTCGTCTATCTTGTCGATGGCGGTGATCAGCTTGCCAAATTCCAGACTTTCGAAATTGGAGTAGTTGCCGTTGGAGACGTTATGGTAAGGATGCTTCGGATCTTTTTGGCGCATGAACGAGAAAATCACGTCGTCAGCATTAAAATCGCGCGTCGGTGTAAAGTATTTATTGCTCTGAAACTTCACCCCTTTGCGCAGATGGAAGGTATAAACCTTGCCGTCTTCGCTGACATCCCAGCTCTCTGCGAGGCTTGGCTGGAGTTCGGTTGTCCCGGCTTTAAAATCGACGAGACGATTATAAACCGGTACCGCGCTGGCGTCGACGCTGGTTCCCGAGGTGTAGAGTTGAGGGTTGAAATTCTCAGGGCTTCCTTCTGAACAGTAGACCAGTGTTTTCGCTGCCACAGAGGAACTCACTGCCAGGGCCAGCAAGGCCAGTGCAACTGTTGTCTGTTTTCTAGTCATAGTTTTTCCTGTCGTTTTCTTTCCATGTGCCAAATAGTGCTTGTTGTTTGCGCTTTCATAAATAACATTAAAGTCATATTGTAAGCACCTGATAAGTCAAATAAAGAAGGAATCACTATGACATCGCCCCTCGCCAGTCAATTAACGCAACGCTTGTTTCGCTATCTTGCTATCACCAGCCAAAGCGACGCTGCCGCGACGACATTACCGACCACGCCAGGCCAATTCGACATGGCGCGCGCACTGGCGCAAGAGCTGCAAACGCTGGGTCTGGACGACATTGTGCTCGATGAACACGCCACGGTAACCGCCGTGAAAAAAGGCAATGTGCCGGGCGCGCCGCGTATCGGTTTTATCACCCATATCGACACCGTAGACGTGGGACTATCACCGGATATTCATCCGCAAATTCTGCGTTTTGAGGGTGAAGATCTCTGCCTGAATGCCAGCAAAGATATCTGGCTGCGGGTGGAAGAACACCCGGAAATTAACGCCTATCCCGGTGAAGAGATCATTTTCAGCGACGGCACCAGCGTACTGGGGGCTGACAACAAAGCCGCCGTCACGGTGGTGATGACCTTGCTGGAAAATCTGACGTCAGAACTGCAACACGGCGATATCGTGGTAGCCTTTGTGCCGGATGAAGAAGTGGGCCTGCGTGGGGCGAAAGCGCTGGATCTCAAACGCTTCGATGTTGATTTTGCCTGGACTATCGACTGCTGCGAAAAAGGCGAGATTGTGTTTGAAAACTTCAATGCCGCCTCGGCGTCCATCCACTTCACCGGCGTCACCGCGCACCCGATGTCGGCAAAAGGCGTGCTGGTTAACCCGCTGCTGATGGCGATGGATTACATCAGCCATTTCGATCGTCTGGAAACCCCAGAGCACACCGAAGGCCGTGAAGGCTATGTCTGGTTTAACGGGATGGAAGCGGTTCAGGGACATGCGCATCTCAGCGCCAGTATTCGTGACTTCGATAAAGAGAGCTTTGCGCGCCGCAAAACGCAGATTGCCGACGTCGCAAAAAAAATCGCCGCGCAATACCCCACTGCAAAAGTGGAGTACAGCATCAGCGATATCTACAGCAATATCAGTAACGCAATTGGCGAAGATAAACGCGCCATTGATTTGCTTTTCGAGGCCATGACCACGCTGGGGATTACCCCTAAACCCACGCCGATGCGCGGGGGCACGGACGGCGCGGCGCTGTCGGCAAAAGGATTGTTAACCCCGAACTTCTTTACCGGCGCACACAATTTCCACTCGCAGTTTGAGTTTCTGCCGGTGAAATCGTTCGAGGCCTCTTACAAGGTTGCGCTGCAATTGTGTCTGCTGACCGCGCGTTAAGCTTTACGCGCCAGTAAGGTCGCAAAACGCAGTTTGATACGATTGCCGTTGGCGTCGGTGCGGTGCAGCTCACCGACGTCTTCGTTATATTTTTCCAGCGCCCATCCCGCGTAGTAATCACGCAGTTCATTCTCTTTAAAGGCAAACGGGAAACCGACGGTGCACGGGAAATCAGCCGTATCCATCGCTGCCACGATCAGGTTGTAGCCCCCCGCTTTCGTGCAACGCTGCATATTGGCGATCAGCCCCGGAATGGTCTGCGGCTCAAGGAACATCATCACTACGGTTGAGAGAATAAAATCGTATTCGCCCTCAAAAGTGAGCGCATTCAGGTCGGCAACCGAGGCATGCAGATTGTTCAGCGCTTCGGCCTTGCAAATGGTCTCAATATTGTTGATGCTCATGGCATTTTTATCCCATGCCGTCACATCAAAGCCGTTGGCCGCCAGGTAAAGACTATTACGCCCGTTGCCACAGCCGAGATCCAGCGTTTTACCCGGCTTCACGAACTGTGTGGCAAAAAGCACATCGGAATGGGTGCGGGTCAGTCCATATTTCTCAGTAAAATAGTTCTCATCAAACGTCGTCATTATTCTTCCTCAGATTCCCCACGCGTAGGCCCATATTTAATAAGCTGCATTTAAAATGCATTTTATGTTTTTTCATCCTGAATAGCCAGTATCGCAAAGTTTGCTACGTTTATCGTGGGGAATTAACGGAAGCAACTAATGAATAAATACCGACTCAGTGATGAGCGCCGTGCGTTCAGTTATGAGATTAACGGCGAAAAACAGAAGGTCACCCTGCGCCAGATTATTGCGTTACGGGATTTTAGCGATGTGACGGCAGGCACCGCCGGCGGCTGGGTGGACGACGAAAACGCCCTGTCGCAGACGGGAAACTGCTGGATCTACGATGTGAACAGCATGGTGTTTGCCAATAGTCATGTGCGCGGCGATGCCCGTCTGACGCAGTCTTGCCTTGCTTGTCATGGTGTTGAAATTGGCGATAACAGCTGGATAGATGCTGCCGAGCTGAGTCATGGTGCGAGATTAAGTGACAACGTCACGGTTCAGGCGTCGACCGTACGTGGCGTCTGCCACCTGTTCGGTAATGCGCGTATTTTACACGGCTGCGAAATCATCGCAGCGCAGGGGCTGACGCCGGACAACCAGCAAATTTTGCAAGTCTACGACCGGGCCACCGTCACCTGCTCGCGCGTGGTGCATCAGGCGCAAATTTACGGTGACGCTATCGTCAATCACGCCTTTATTGAACATCGGGCCGAAGTATTTGATTTCGCCATCCTCGAAGGCAATGAGGAAAATGATTTCTGGGTGTGTGACTGCGCCAAAGTCTACGGCAAAGCGCGACTGGTGGCCGGAACCGAAGAAGACGCCATTCCCACGCTGCGCTACAGCGCACAGGTGGCAGAAAATGCGACGGTCGAAGGTAACTGCGTGCTCAAACATCACGTGCTGGTCGGCGGCAATGCGCACTTAATCGGCGGGCCGATTTTGCTGGATGAAAAAGTGGTGATTCAGGGCAATGCGCGTATCAAAGGCAATGTGCTGATCGAGCACCATATTGAAATCACCGATGACGCGGTGGTGGAAGCTCCGGAGGGTGACAGTATTTTGCTGCGCGGGCACAAGGTGATTAATGGCGCGCAGTATATTACCCGCACGCCATTAGCCGGACTGCTATAAGAAGCGATCGATGATCTGACCGTAGATGTTCTGGTCGTAAAAACCGCCGTTCAGGAACTCCGCCTGGCGCAGGCAGCCTTCGAGGATAAAACCGTTACGCAGTGCCACACGGTTGCTGGCCTCGTTGGCGACGCGGCATTTAATCACAAAACGGCGGATATCCCCACGATGGGCATAAAACATCATGAACGCCTGCAGGCAGGTAGAAATAATGCCCTTGCCTTCTTTGTCCTGATCCAGCCAGTAACCGATATAACCGGTTTTATTGGTCGGCTCGATGGAGTTAAAGGAGAGTACGCCCACCAGCACGTTATCTTCGAGGATCATGAACATTTTGGCGTAGCCACGCTCGTGCAGGATGATGTTGCTCTGCGCTGTTTGCCGGGTTTGTTCCACCGAGCGAACATACTGCGGCCAGTCCAGGTAGTGCTGTAGCCATTCACGGTTTTTCACGATCAACTGGTGCAGATCGTGCACAAAGCGCTCATCAATGGCATGCAATGCCAGATGATCGTTCACAACGATCAAGCTGTCGGTGGAATCCATGACCTCTCCTTGTATCAGCACCTCCCTCAGCGAGGGAGGTGACCGATTTAACGCATGATGCGATCGTCCACGTAGTTGCGTTTATCCGGCGCGGGCAGGAAATACTGGTACAGCCAGGTCTCACTGATCGCATCGCCCTGACAGCGCAGGAACAGGCGCATTTCAACCGGGTCGGTGGAATTGGAGGTTGGGTACCAGTCGAACAGAATACGGTAGCCGTCGAAAGGCTCAACATACAGGATTTCGACCTGTTTGGCTTCACCGTTAGACAAGGTAATGACCGGCTCGATCCCCTTCGGCGCAGCGGCTTTGAGATCACCACCCACAAAATCAATGGCAAAACGGCGGGCCCATTTTTCCGGGTAATGTTCGCCCGGAGCCCAGCCTTCCGGGAAACCGCCCATACCGGTACGGGTTGCGTAAACGCGCGCCAGCGGTGAACGCACCGGCGGCATCGCGCTCCAGTACAGACGATACTGGAACGCCAGCTCATCACCAGCACGCACCGGTTTTTCCGGCTGCCAGAAACACACCACGTTATCCAGCGTTTCACCCGTGGTAGGGATTTCCATCAGCCCGACGCTGCCTTTACCCCATTTATTACGCGGCTCGACCCACAAACTTGGGCGTTTGTTATACCAGCCCATCACGTCCTGATAGTGCGAGAAGTCGCGATCAAGCTGCAGTAAACCGAAGCCTTTCGGGTTGTTGTCCATAAAGGCGTTGAATTGCAGTTTCTGTGGGTTATTCAGCGGACGGCACACCCACTCACCGTTACCGCGCCACATGGCCAAGCGGTCGGAATCGTGAATTTGCGGATGGATGGTGTCACACACGCGGCGTTCGTTGTTACCACAGCTGAACATGCTCGTCATCGGCGCGATGCCCAGCTGTTTGATGTCTTTGCGCGCATACAGGTGGTTATCCACCTCCATAATCACCTGGCTCTGCTCGCAGTGGATCACAAACTTGTATGCCCCGGTCAGGCTCGGGCTGTCCAGCAGCGTATAGACCGTAAACGAGGTGTCAGACGCTTTTGCGGTTTCAAACCAGAACGCGGTGAAATCCGGGAACACTTCCGGCGTATCGGCAAAGGTATCAATTGCCGCGCCACGAGCGGAAAGGCCGTACTGGTAGGTACTGTCTACCGCGCGGAAATAGCTGGCGCCCAGGAACGAGACGATGTCGCGACGCGCCAGTTCAGGCGCTTTAAAGGCGCGGAATCCGGCAAAACCGAGGTCGCTCTGCCCTTCAAGCTGCTTCGTGTCGACGCCCGCATCGTGGTAGTTAAACAATTCAGGACGGAAATGAATCTCACGCGCCTGTTGGGTCGAAGGGTCAAGGGAGAACATGCGCACACGGCGGCGGAACCCCATCCCCATATGGAAGAACTGCACGTCCAGCTGACGGCCTTCAACATTGTTCCACAGGGAGTGCTGCGCATCGTACTGAATGGCGTTGTAAGCCTGCGGTGTCATGTTGGCAAGAGTATCCGGCAGAGGACGCGGCGCGCCGCCCCACGGCTGCTGAGCCAGGTCATGCGCCATGGATTGCAGCACGGAAAAATCGAAACGACGACTCTGACCATCGGCGATATCGGAATCTGCAGCAAACGCCGCACGGGAGAACAGAGATGCAAAGCCGGAAGTCCCGCACGTAGCGGCCAGCGCCATTGATGCTTTAATGAAACGTCTGCGGTTCATGCCTGAGAATACGTCCTTATGGTCGTGAGAAGAGGTTTTGTACAAAACAAAACCACGGCAAAAGCTATCGGTTATGACCGCACACTCTAGACAAAATTGATTGAGAATCCAATTGTTGGCGAGTGATATTCTGCGCAAAGCGGAAAATATTTTTGTCGATGGGATGATACTTAATTACAGGTAAAGTTAGGTATAAAAAGACCCCATCCGGACATCGACGGCTGGGGTCACAAAAGGTCGGCTTATTATTTAGCGCTGACGCTAACATCAATACCCGGGAAGTATTTCTCCGCCAGAGTTTTGATGGTGCCGTCGGCACGTACTTTATCAATCGCGGCGTCGAGTTGCTTTTTGGTGGCCTCATCACCTTTACGCAACCCAAAGCCGATGCCGCTGCCCAGGATCGTATCGTCAGATACCGGTTTGCCGATAAAGCCAAACCCTTTACCCTGCGGCTTGCTCAGGAAACCTGCCTGCCCGGCCGCTGACATCACCAGCGAGGCGTCAATACGACCATTCAGCAAATCACCCCATGCCATATTCTGATCTTTATAAGACACCACGGTGACACCATGCTTCTCCCAGTGCTCTTTTGCATAAGTTTCCTGAATGGAACCCTGCAAGACGCCGATGGTTTTGCCTTTCAGACCTTCAGCCGTCGCTTCCATGCCATCTTCTGCTTTCCCCACCAGCTGAGACGGAATGCGGTAGATAGGTTGGGTAAAGTCGATACTTTCACGACGCTTTTCGGTGATGTTCATCGCCGAGTTAATGGCATCAAATTTTTTCGCCACCAGCCCGGGGATCAATGCATCAAACGAGGTTTCAACCCAGGTGCATTTCAGCTCTGCAGCTTTACAGATGGCCTTGCCCAGATCGATATCAAAACCTTCCAGTTCCCCGGAAGCATTGCGGCTCTCAAACGGCGGATATTCCGCTTCCAGGCCATAGCGAAGCTGAGTTGCGGCGAAAGAAGAAAATGAGCAAAGCATGCCCATGCCCAGAAAGAGTGCTTTCAATTTCACAATTAACGCTCCTTAGCGTGGCTTAACACGACACAGGGCCTGCGCGCCTGCTCTGAGTGTCGCCTCGTCTTTAGCAAAAGAGAGGCGAATCAATTTGTTATCAGTACCATCAGTGTAAAACGCCGATAACGGAATGGTGGCAACGCCGTAATCGATAATCAATCGTTTCACTATCTCGCTATCGCTCTCGTCGCTGAAATGGCTGTAATCCGCCAGCAGGAAAAACGAACCTGCGCTTGGTAATAAACGGAATGGCGATTCTGCCAACAGTTTTTGCAGCAGATCGCGTTTGCGCTGATAAAACGCCGACAGCGACAGCCAAGTCTGCGGATCCGTCATATGCTCGGCGAAAGCGTACTGCATTGGCGTATCGGCGGAAAACATCAAAAACTGATGGACCTTCACAATTTCATCCATCAACACCGATGGCGCGACGCAATACCCCACGCGCCAGCCCGTCACATGATAGGTCTTACCGAATGATGAAATGATCACACTGCGCTCAGCGAGCTGCGGGTGCGTCGCCATGCCGTGGTGCGGCTGTCCGTCAAACACCACATGCTCATACACTTCATCGGACAGAATCACGATATCGGTGTTACGCGTCAGCGCCGCCAGCTGTTGCAGGTCATTTGCACAGAAGACCTGCCCGCTCGGGTTATGTGGCGTATTGATGATGATCATCCGGGTTTTCGGGGTGATTGCTGCCCGAACTTCATCCCAGTTCACCGCAAAATCGGGAACAGTGAGTTTAATGGCGATAGGGGTCGCCCCCTGCAGGCGAACAATCGGCGCGTAGCTGTCGAACGACGGCTCGAAATAGATAACCTCATCGCCCGGATGCACCAGACCGCTGATGGCTGAATAGAGGCCTTCGCTGGCGCTGGCGGTGATCAGGATTTCGCTGTCCACATCGTACTGCGTGCCGTAGAGGTCGCTAATTTTCTCGGCAATGCGCGCTTTAAGCGGGCGTAAGCCCGTCATCGACGCATACTGGTTATGATCGGCCTGCATCGCCCGGGTCACGCTGGAAATCAGCTGCGGGTCGCAGGAAAAATTGGGCGCGCCCTGAGAAAGGTTAATCGCATTATGCTGTGCGGAAAGCTGGCCAATAACGGTAAAAATGGTCGTACCCACGTCGGGTAATTTGGAGCGGGTTTTCACCGGTGTACGCAAAGTCATTCTTAATCCTTTCTCATTAAAAGTGCATAACCATTCAAATAAAAGTGCGTTGAGTCCACAACCGATTTGTTGTCATAATAGCCATGAATAAATTGCATAGCTGGAGCCGCCATGTCGAACCGTACGTTGCCGCTGAACGCCATTGACGCTTTCCTGGTCACCGCCCGCCATTTAAACCTCACCCATGCGGCAAAAGAGTTATGCCTGACGCAGGGCGCGGTGAGTCGCAAGATTGCCTCGCTGGAGGCGTGGTTTGGTTTTCCGCTGTTTGAGCGTCATGCGCGCGGTCTGCGGCTGTCGCCCCAAGGCAGCGCCCTGCTACCGGAGCTGCGTGCGGCGTTTGAGCATCTGCAAACCATTGCCGGGCAGGCGCGGGCACAGCAAACGGTGGTCCGTCTGAAGGCGCCAACCTGTGCGATGCGCTGGCTGGTTCCACGTCTTATCCACCTTGAGCAAGCCTGCCCGGATTTGCAGGTGGCGCTAACCACCACCACCGATCATGGCGTGAACTTCAAAACAGAACCTTATGACGCGGCCATCGTCTTTGGTACCCATTTCAGTGCGGGTGACCTGCTGTTTGATGAAGCGTTAACCCCGGTGATGAGCACGCAATTTGCGGCCTGCGAAACGCTCAATAACTTGACGTTCCTGCATCCAACAAGGGACAAGACCGACTGGTCCCTGTGGCTGGCAAAACAGGACAGCGCGAAATGGGTTATGAAAAAAAATCAACACTTCGACACCATGGATCTGGCGATCACGGCGGCCATTCAGGGGCTGGGGGTGGCGATTGCCGATGAAACGCTGGTGGCGGAGGATATTCGCGCCGGACGCCTGATGCGCCCTTATGCACAGAGCGTTAAGACCGGGGCGAGCTATCGCCTGGTGCTGCGGGCTTCACAAAATAATGCCGCCGGTCTGGCGGCATTTCGCACAGGTTTGCTGGAAAATTAATCGAGTTTGACGTGATGGCGCATCACCCGTTTAAACAACGTCAGGCGGGCGCGCATAAAGCGATTTGTCATACGAAAACCCGCATGTTTATTCAGTCCCATGCGCAGCAGTCTGTCGCGCCCTTTAATGCTCGCCTGCCAGCGCACAGGCCCGTGCAGTGCATCGCAGGTGACACTGGCGTGGCGGGCAAAATGCACCCAGTAATCGGCGATGCTGGCGGCAAATGCCAGATCCCGTTCATTGGCGTAGCTGCGTACCGGATCGGTCAGCATAATATTATCGAATACATACGGCACTTCATTTCCATGCCAGGCACCGTTGGCGTAGGTGTCATGTTCGGCTTCAGCCACGTAATCAAACCAGTAGCGCCAGCACGGCTGCCCGACGCGCTGCTGCGCCTGCATAACCACCAGCCCCAGTGAGGTAAAGGCCATATCCCGGCACACCTGACGCCCCAGCTCCTCATCGCCCTTCACCCCAGGGTAAAGCAGCTTGATGATCCCAAGACCAAAACGCTGCTCCCGACGCAGCGTATCAATTTGCCCGGCCAGATCGACGCCAAACTCGGCCATCACGCTGGCTTCGTCGCTGTTCGACCCCACGATGACCGGCATCGGATGCTGCGTGGTGCTGAAAAAAGCGTCCAGCGCAGGCTTCGGCAGCACGCTGTCACCGGAAATCGGCGCGGGGGCGATTTTCAGCGGTGAGGTCAACGGGCAGAAAGCGTCAGCAGGGATCGCACGCAGATCCTCGGCGCTGGCGTTGGGCACGCCAAGATGTTCGGCAACGGCGATGCCTTTTTCCAGCGCGCGCTCGAGCGGGGTATCTGGCAAGGTATAGCTGCTCTGAATAATGGCTTTATGGAACAGCCCCTTTGCCTGCGGCGAAGCCATCAGCGACATCACGCTGCGCCCCCCGGCCGATTCGCCAAACAGCGTGATATTGCGGGCATCGCCACCGAAGGCATGAATATTGTCTTTCAGCCAGCGCAGGGCGGCGATTTGATCAAGCAGGCCGAAATTGCATACGGTCTCGCCCTCTTCCCCCTGTAACGCCGGATGGGCGAAAAAGCCCAGATGGCCAAGGCGATAGTTGAGCGTCACCAGCACCACGCCGCGTCGGGCGAGCGCTTTCCCGTCATAAGGTGGCAGATCGCCCGCCCCCATGGTAAAACCGCCGCCGTGCAACCAGACCATCACCGGCAGCGGCGCAGTACGCACTGCGGGTGTACAGATATTCAGGTAGAGACAATCTTCGGAAAGCCGTCCGGGATCGCCACCGGCGATTTGCGCGCAAATTTCACTGTTTTGCCAGCTGGCGGCGGAAAAGGTATCGGCAACGCGGATCCCCTGCCTGGGTTCGACAGGCTGAGGTGCCCGCCAGCGTAATGGGCCAACGGGCGGTGCCGCGTACGGGATACCTCGCCAGACCAGGCAATCAGTATCGGTGACACCCACAAGCGTGCCGTGGCGGGTTTCTGCTATCGGGGCGGAAGGATTTTCCATGACAACATCCTGTTTATTCATATCCGTAGCAGAGTACCGTTTTTATAACAGACCGCAACGTCGTTTGCTGCGCTCCACCGCCTGCTGATACAGGGTGAACTCATCCAGCACTTCACAACCCAGCGCCTCTTCAAAACGCAGTTTACTGGCGTTGCCGTGGCTGCGCTGCTGGGTTTCATTGCCGAGGTTCGACTGGAAGATCCCGGCGGCGCTGACAGGGAGAAAATCTTCATAGATGATGGGTTGCGCAACTACCCAACCGCGCTCGATAAGCGGCTGCGGGTCATCGCCGGGGCGAATAGCCTTGCGGTGCGACTCGCCGGACGGGGTCAGACGGTAGCGGAAATAGGCCAGTTGCTGGCGACGAAGCAGCATTTCGCTGTCCGGGAAGGGCTGGAACACTTCCTGTAAATGGAGCTGGTGCGTCAGGTTGTCTTTCCCGGTGTCGGCTTTGTTTAATAGTTGGTCATACAGCGCCCTGCCTTTCGGCGTCAGCGCCATGCCGCGCTGTTCAATTTCACCAAAGCGCGCGGTGTGCGTCCCCTCCTGCTCGCCGTTAAACAGCACCGGCTCATCCAGCGCTTTAAAGCTGGTCTGGCGCAGTAATATCGGCACGTCACGGCGCGGTGGCCCTTCAATCAGGATTTTCGGCTCAATACCGTATTTCGGCATTAGCGCCTGCACCCGGTCAATATCCAGCGTGCGCGGCGTCAGATAGTTAATATGGCAGCCGGGAAAGCAGACCACATCGGCAATCAGGCGGTGCTCATTATGCAGCGCGTGGTATGTCCGGGCATCCACCGTAGCATGGCGATGCCAGCGAAAGGTTTCGAGCGCCTCTTTGACAAATTCGTTTGCCTGCCCGGACGTAAACACCCCGCTCTGCTCATGCAGGGCGATCAGCTCGCGGCAACGCGGTGTGAAAATATCCCGACGTTGCAGGATGGCGGCGGCTTTATCACGCAGTTGCGCATCGTCAATCAGTTCGAGGCGCAACAACGAGGTAAAGATGCGAAACGGATTGCGCGCCAGGGCTGCGTCATCGATGGGACGAAAGGCGGTGGAGTGTACCGGCACGCCTGCCTGTGACAGGTCGTAATAGCTCACCGGAAACATCCCCATAATCGCAAACATGCGCCGTAGCGTTGATAACTCCTCTGCACTGCCCACGCGAATTGCCCCGTGGCGTTCAACGTTGAGTCGCGCCAGTTCATCGGCATTGACCAGTTGTTCATGCAACCGCGGGTTGTTCTCAAGGACGGCCAGATTGACGTCGGCGACCAGCTCCAGCAACGTGCCGTACTGCGGAACTTCCTGCTGATACATCGCTGACATTGCCTGCGAAAATTGTTCCCGAATCTCATCAGCCGTGATGGTGTTCGCCATATTGTCATGCCTCCAGTATGTATTACCTGGAGTGTAGAGAAGCCCGGCGTGGCCCGAGGGAGAGAATTTACGAAGTGTGATCGCGGCAGAAAACCAAAATTGTAGTGTTTACGGCTATTTGCATAACCAAAAATTATGTTTAAACCCCCACAGACATGCGGGTGACATCACAGTGCGGGCAAAATTTGTTTGTAACTCAAGGAGATTAAATGTTAAGAATGTTTTGCTATCAAGTTAACAAAATTAAGCAACTTTACTTGCCACGGACATCGCTTCGCTTTTACATCATCTTATGGAAAAAAATGGTTTGTTCTCTCAGCGCATTCGCTTGCGCCATCTGCATACGTTCGTAGCCGTCGCTCAACAGGGAACCCTGGGGCGCGCGGCGGAAACCCTCAACCTTAGCCAGCCAGCACTGTCCAAAACGCTCAATGAGCTGGAACAACTGACCGGAACACGTCTGTTTGAACGCGGTCGTCTGGGCGCACAACTGACCCTGGTGGGCGAGCAATTTTTAACCCATGCGGTTCGGGTGCTTGATGCGCTCAATACTGCGGGTCAGTCGCTCAACTACAGGCCCGAGCAAAACAACGCCATCATCCGCGTCGGCGCCCTACCGACCGCCGCGCTGGGTATTCTGCCGTCGGTTATCGGCCAGGTGCATAAGCAGCAGCCGGATATCACCATTCAGGTCGCCACCACCAATAACCCGATGATGCTGGCGGGCCTAAAATCTGGCGAGCTGGACGTGGGTATTGGCCGGATGTCAGACCCGGAACTGATGAGCGGGCTGACCTATGAACTATTGTTCCTGGAATCACTGAAACTGGTGGTTCGCCCGAACCATCCGTTGTTGCAAACCACGGTAACGCTCAGCCGGGTGCTGGAATGGCCGGTCGTCGTGCTGCCAACCGGCACCGTGCCGCGCCAGAACACCGAAGATCTGCTGCAAAGCCAGGGCTGCAAACTGCCGACCGGATGCATTGAAACCCTCTCGGCGTCGTTATCGCGACAACTGACGGTGAATTTTGATTACGTCTGGTTCGTGCCTTCCGGCGCGGTGAAGAATGACCTTCGCGACGGTACGCTCACTGCGCTACCGATCGCACTGCCGGGCGTGGGCGATCCTATCGGCATTCTTACCCGTGTCGATGCCCCGCTCTCCGCTGGCGTGCAGACGCTGATCAACGCCATTCGCAAAACCGTACCGGATTAATCTCCGGTCGTGGCAGGCGCAGGCAGTTGCGCAAATGGTAAACTTATTGTTAATTGTGTGATAAAAGATAGTTGTTGATTAAGGGTTGTTGTTACGCGGCGTAGTGTTTGCGCAAGAGCAATCCGCTGTCCGGAAGAACACATGAAATTCAAAACTGCCATAAAACCCTATCGCGCCGCTGCCGGCGGACTGGGTTCCCTGGAAGCGACAACCCGCTTCGTTATCGACAGCAAAAATGCCCTTAAAAACATGCGCAACCTGCTGCGCATGAACAAAGCTCGTGGTTTCGACTGCCCCGGCTGTGCCTGGGGTGATGACAATAAAAGCACTTTCAGCTTCTGCGAAAACGGTGCGAAAGCGGTGACCTGGGAGGCAACCCGCCGCCAGATTGACGCCAGCTTCTTTGCACAACACAGCGTGGCCGCCCTCAATCGCCAGAGCGACTATTTTCTTGAATATCAGGGCCGAATTACCGAGCCACTGCGCTACAACCCGCAAACTGACCACTACGAACCGGTGAGCTGGAGTGATGCCTTTGACCTGATCGGTCGCCATATCCGTGAGATGGACCATCCGAACCAGATGGAACTCTATACCTCCGGTCGCGCCAGTAACGAAGCCTCTTATCTGTATCAATTATTTGGCCGCATGGTCGGCACCAATAATTTCCCCGACTGTTCGAACATGTGCCACGAAGCCAGCGGTTCCGGGCTGAAACGCAGTATTGGCGTGGGCAAAGGCACCATCCATCTTAACGACTTTGAGCAGGCCGACGCCATTTTCGTCTTTGGGCAGAACCCTAGCACCAACCACCCACGTATGCTCCACAGCCTGCGCCACGCGGCCGATCACGGTGCAAGCATCGTGACCTTTAATACCCTGCGCGAGCGTGGCCTGGAACGTTTTGCCGATCCACAAAAACCGCTGGAAGTGGTCACCTCAATGGCGGGGGCGATCAGTTCCGCCTATTACCAGCCGAATCTGGGTGGCGATATGGCCGCCGTGCGCGGGATGGTGAAAGCGCTGCTGGAAACCCACCGTCAGCGTCTGGCGAACGGCGAACCCGGTATTTTTGATGACCCCTTTATCGCCCAACACACCACGGGTATCGAGGCCTGGTTTGCGCAAATCGATGCCACCGACTGGCTGACCATTGAAGTGCAATCCGGCCTGAGCGAGCAGCAATTACGCGATGCCGCCGCCGTCTGGCAGAACGCTAAACGGGTGATTTGCACCTGGGCGATGGGCATTACCCAGCATAAACACTCGCTGGATACGGTCCGTGAGATCGTCAACCTGCAACTGCTTGGCGGCCATCTGGGTAAACCGGGTGCAGGACTGTGCCCGGTACGCGGGCACAGTAATGTGCAGGGTAACCGCACCATGGGGATTGATGAAAAACCCTCGGCCGCCCTGCTCGACAGCCTGGCGCGACACTTTAATTTCGAGCCACCGCGCGCCCCCGGGCACCACACCGTGGCGGCCATTCAGGCCATGCTGCGCGATGAAGTGAAAGTGCTGGTCGCCCTGGGCGGTAACCTCGCGGCGGCCGCGCCGGACACCACGCTGACCTGTGAAGCCCTCAAACGCTGCGGCCTGACCGTGCATATCAGCACCAAACTCAACCGTACCCATCTCATGCCGGGTGCCCAGTCGCTGATTCTGCCAACTCTGGGGCGTACCGAAGAGGACATGCAGGCCACGGGCCGTCAGTTTGTGACGGTGGAAGACTCATTCAGCATGGTGCATGCATCCGAAGGGATCGGTAAGCCGCTGGCGAAGACGCAAAAATCAGAAACCGCGATTGTTGCGAGTATCGCCCACGCGGTACTGGGTAACAGCAAAATGGACTGGCTGGCATTAGCGGATGATTACAACCTGATCCGCGATCATATCGCCGCCACTATCCCCGGCTTCCAGAACTTTAACGAACGCTGCGAAGAACCCGGTGGTTTCTGGCTGGGGAATGCGGCGGCAGCATTTACCTTCGCCACACCATCCGGTAAAGCGGAATTCAGCGGTGCCCCACTGCCGGATTCTGTCTGCCCGGAGATTAGCGCACCCTTTGTGTTACAGACATTACGCTCACACGATCAATACAACACCACCATTTACGGCCTGGACGATCGCTATCGCGGCGTTTACGGGCAGCGCGACGTACTGTTTATGCACCCGGACGATATTCAGGCGCTGGGGCTGAACGATGGCGATCGGGTCGACATTACCACCCTGTCGACAGACGGCATTACGCGCCAGGTTGAAGGGTTCCGTCTTGTGGCGTACGCCATCCCGCGCGGTAACCTTGCGGCCTATTATCCGGAAACGAACCCGCTGGTTCCCCTGACCCGCTACGGCGACGGCACCGGAACGCCGACGTCCAAATCCATTCCTGTCACCATCACTCCTTCGCAGAGTATCGATACGCTGCGCATTGCCTGATCCTACTGGCCCGCCGCGTGCGGGCCAATTCTCAAATAATGCGATATTATTTATTAACAATTGCTTCAAGCAATTTAACAGATTTATCATATCCGCAAATTCACCAAATGGTTCATTACCCATAGCAACGGTGAGTTTTTACGCGGATATACGCAATTAAATCTGCAATAAAACGATACCCCTCTATAACAGTTACCCATTTGGTACACAGTTCGCGATTGCGTGCCGGATGGTAGGTGTTTTTAAGGAGATGGACATGGCACCTGGCAGCACCCCACGCAGGCTGGTTACCCTTCTGCGCTGGCTTCTCGCCATTCTGATGCTCGTCATCGGTCTGGCAATCGGCATTCCTGGCATCAAACTCATCACATTAGGCGGTAGCATCTGGTTTACCGCGATGGGCGTCGTGATGCTGATTTCCGCAATTCTCATCCTCAGAAATCGTCCCGGTGGCATCATTTTGTATGCGCTGGGCTTTATCGTTTCGATCATCTGGGCAATTTATGACGCGGGCTGGTCATTCTGGCCGCTGTTCTCGCGCCTGTTCACCTTTGGCGTGCTGGCATTTCTGGCTGCGCTGCAGTGGCCTTTTATGCGCGCTCAGCAGACGGCAAAACCGGTTAACAAATCTGCGTTTAGCCTCGCGGCGATCCTTGCCGTTGTGCTGCTGGTCAGCGTTGGCGGCATGTTTAAAACCTGGAATGTGATTTCCCCGACCGAATCCGTCACAGTTAAACCGGTTGCGCCAGGCAGCGAACAGCATGACTGGAAGCACTGGGGCAATACCACCCACGGCGATCGTTTTGCCGCACTTGACCAGATCAACAAACAGAATGTCGACAAGCTGCAGGTCGCCTGGGTTGCCCATACCGGGGATATTCCGCAGAGCAACGGCTCTGGTGCAGAAGACCAGAATACGCCGCTGCAGATTGGCGATACGCTGTATGTCTGTACCCCGTACAGCAAAGTGCTGGCGCTGGATGTGGATTCCGGTAAAGAAAAATGGCGCTATGACGCGAAAGCGACGGCACCAAACTGGCAGCGCTGCCGTGGCTTAGGGTATTACGAAGAGTCACGCACGGCCGCCTCTCCAGCCGCACAGACACAGCCTGCCGCCTGCGAGCGCCGCCTGTTCCTGCCAACCACCGACGCACGTCTGGTGGCACTTAATGCAGACAACGGCCAGCCTTGCGCAGACTTTGGTGACAAAGGCACCGTTGATCTGAGCATCGGCATGGGCGATATCAAACCGGGCTATTACCAGCAAACGTCCACCCCGCTGGTCGCTGGCAATGTCGTTGTAGTGGGGGGTCGCGTGGCGGATAACTTCTCCACCGGTGAACCGCCGGGCGTGGTTCGTGCCTATGATGTCCACACCGGTAAACTGGCGTGGGCGTGGGATCCGGGCAACCCGGACCTGAAAGGCCTGCCGCCGGAAGGACAGACCTACACGCGTGGTACGCCGAACGTCTGGTCGGCCATGTCTTACGACGCGAAACTGAATCTGATCTATCTGCCGACGGGTAACGCCACGCCAGATTTCTGGGCAGGTGAACGTACTGCGCTGGATGACAAATACAGCTCATCGATTGTGGCGGTAGACGCGACAACCGGTGACGTGCGCTGGCATTTCCAGACCACTCACCACGACCTGTGGGATTTCGACTTACCGTCGCAGCCGCTGCTGTATGACTTACCTGACGGCAAAGGCGGCACCACGCCGGTACTGGTTCAGACCAGCAAACAGGGCATGATCTTTATGCTCAACCGCGAAACCGGCGAGCCGGTGGCGAAGGTTGAAGAACGCCCGGTTCCGGCCGGTAACATTAAAGGCGAACGTTATTCCCCTACCCAGCCGTACTCTGTGGGCATGCCGATGATCGGTAATGAAACCCTCAAAGAGTCCGACATGTGGGGTGCTACGCCTATCGATCTGCTGATGTGCCGTATCGCCTTTAAAGGCATGCGACATCAGGGTGTCTTTACGCCGCCGGGGCTGGATCGCGCACTGCAGTTCCCGGGTTCGCTTGGCGGTATGAACTGGGGCAGCTTCTCGGTTGACCCGACAAACAACCTAATGTTCGTCAACGACATGCGTCTGGGTCTGGGTCTGGCAAACTACATGGTGCCGCGTGAAAACGTCGCCAAAAACGCCAGTGGTATCGAGATGGGTATTGTTCCGATGGACGGCACACCGTTTGGCGCCATGCGTGAACGTTTCCTGTCACCGCTGGGCATTCCGTGCCAGAAACCCCCGTTCGGGACCATGTCCGCTATCGACCTGACCTCCGGGAAAATGGTGTGGCAGGTACCGGTAGGCACCGTTCAGGACACCGGCCCGCTGGGTATTCGCATGCATATGCCAATTCCGGTGGGTATGCCGACACTGGGCGCATCGCTGTCCACGCAGTCTGGCCTGCTGTTTTTCGCGGGTACCCAGGATTTCTATCTGCGCGCGTTTGATACCGCGACGGGTAAAGAGATCTGGAAAGACCGTCTGCCGGTGGGTAGTCAGTCTGGCCCGATGACCTATGTTTCGCCGAAAACGGGCAAACAATACATCATCATCAATGCGGGTGGCGCACGTCAGTCCCCGGATCGCGGTGATTACATTATTGCCTACGCGTTGCCGGATAAGCAGTAAGTTTAGTCATGCTCCAGGTCGTGCTATAAATGACAAACCCGCCATTTCGGCGGGTTTTTTATATTTGCATGAACACCACCTCCTATGGAGGTGGTCAGCAATAAGTTGGCTCTGCCAATAATGCTACTCAT
>NZ_CBFFRL010000082.1:0-20727 GCF_965644215.1 Phytobacter sp. V69 | reverse complement strand
ATTCAGGCAACCGTCTGTGGTGTTTGCAGAGCTAAGATTGGCGGCTTAGCGTTGCACTTCGGAGTTGAATCCGCCCTCCACAGAATAATCGCCCCACCGTAAAGAATACGTGAGCCAATGCGATCAAGGACATAGCCGACAGGGATTTGGCTGGCAGCGTAGGCCCAGGTAAACATGGAGAAAAGCAAACCCAGTTGTGTTGGCGTCAGACTGAAATCATTCTGGATATTCGAACCAGCAACGGCAAGATTGGCGCGATCCATATAATTAATTGCAGTCACAATAAACAGCAATGTGAGAATAAAGAGTCGTTGTCTTGAAGCCTTCATAATAATACCTGTGTTATATCGGCATGCATCGAGGTGAACACATGCCATCAATTTTAAAGGCGAGTAGGTAGAGTACGGGCGGCTTATAACACGGCGAGCCAGCCACCATCGACGTAAATAATTTGCCCGTTGATATAATCTGATGCTTTGGATGATAAGAAGACGGCGGTGCCGATGAGCTCTTCCGGACGGCCCCAGCGCTGGGAAGGATTGCTGCTTTTCACCCAGGTGTCGAACTGCTTGTCTTCGATAAGCGCGGTGTTCATGTCGGTCAGGATGTAGCCCGGCCCAATGGCGTTGGTCTGGATATTAAACTGCGCCCATTCTGCGGCCATTGAGCAGGTAAGCATTTTGATGCCGCCTTTTGCCGCTGTGTACGGGGCCACGGTCGGGCGGGCCGCCTGGCTGGTGAGTGAGCCGATATTAATGATTTTGCCGCCGCTGTTGCGCGCAATCATCCGTTTCGCCGCCGTGCGGGAGACCAGGAACGCGCTGGTCAGATTGGTGTCGATCACCCTCTGCCAGTTTTCCAGCTCCAGTTCGACCATCGGTTTACGGTACTGAATACCGGCGTTATTGATCAGGATATCCACACTGATCCCCTCTGCATCGAGTTTGCTAAAAGCCGCCTCAATCGCCTGTTCATCGGTGACGTCGAAAGCCACACCCTGTGCGTCGTAACCTTTACTTGTCAGCGTATCCACGGATTCGGCCAGCAGCGTGTCGCGAATATCATTCAGGATGACCCGTGCACCCGCAGCGGCAAGGCCCTCTGCGTAGGCAAAGCCCAGTCCACGTGCAGAGCCCGTTACCAGCGCCGTTTTCCCGGTTAAATCAAATAAAGCGGTCATGTTGTTTCCTCACTCGTTTAATTTGTATGACGACTGTCTTATTTAAGGTTGGATTTTCGCCCTGATAAAATCAACAGTTCACCCATGAATTTGCAACAAGGATCACAAGCAGCGCCACGTGGCGATCGCTGAAATTCTATTAATTCATTGAATTATAAGTGTATATTGAGTTTGAACTGAACGCAATTTGATCGCTGTCACAGAATGGCGCTCGCAGCGATCCTCTGTGAAAGAAGCGTGATATAACAGCATCAAGTTGTAGGACAACTTACAAATGTGCGTCATGTCATCCACAACGGTATGACATGCGGTAAATTCGCTGAGTTGAGGAGTGAAAGTGAGTAACCTGAAAATCACCAACGTGAAAACGATTCTGACGGCGCCGGGTGGCATTGATTTGGCGGTCGTTAAGATAGAGACCAACGAGCCGGGGCTGTATGGGCTGGGATGCGCGACATTTACTCAGCGTATCTTCGCGGTAAAAAGCGCGATCGATGAGTACATGGCCCCTTTTCTGATTGGCAAAGATCCGACCCGTATTGAGGATATCTGGCAGTCGGGCGCGGTGAGCGGCTACTGGCGCAATGGCCCGATCATGAACAATGCGTTGTCCGGCGTGGACATGGCGCTGTGGGATATCAAAGGTAAGCTGGCGGGGATGCCGGTTTATGATCTGCTGGGCGGCAAATGCCGTGATGGGATCCCGCTGTACTGCCACACCGACGGTGGTGATGAAGTGGCAGTGGAAGATAACATCCGCGCCAGAATGGAAGAGGGCTACCAGTACGTTCGCTGCCAGATGGGCATGTACGGCGGCGCGGGGACCGATGACCTCAAGCTGATCGCCACGCAGTTGGCGCGAGCGAAGAACATTCAGCCGAAGCGTTCACCGCGCAGCAAAACGCCCGGCATCTACTTTGACCCGGACGCCTACGCCAAAAGCGTCCCGCGTCTGTTCGACCACTTGCGTAATAAGCTCGGCTTTGGCATCGAATTTATCCATGATGTGCACGAGCGCGTCACCCCGGTGACCGCCATTAATCTGGCCAAAACGCTCGAACAGTATCAGTTGTTTTACCTTGAAGATCCGGTGGCGCCGGAAAATATCGACTGGCTGAAAATGCTGCGCCTGCAGTCTTCCACGCCAATCTCCATGGGTGAGTTGTTTGTGAATGTGAATGAGTGGAAGCCGCTCATCGACAACAAGCTTATCGACTACATTCGCTGCCACGTGAGCACCATCGGCGGTATTACGCCGGCGAAGAAACTCGCGGTCTACAGTGAACTGAACGGCGTGCGTACTGCATGGCATGGGCCGGGCGACATTTCGCCGGTCGGGGTCTGCGCCAACATGCATCTGGATTTGAGCTCGCCGAACTTTGGCATTCAGGAATACACGCCAATGAACGATGCGCTGCGCGATGTCTTCCCGGGCTGCCCGGAGATCGACCACGGTTATGCCTACCTGAACGATAAGCCGGGTCTGGGGATCGACATTGATGAAGCCAAAGCGGCGAAATATCCGTGCGAGGGGGGGATCCCGTCCTGGACGATGGCGCGAACGCCGGACGGCACGGCCTCAAGACCGTAAATCACGCAAGCCCGGCGGATTGTAGCCTGGCTTTTTTGTCTCACTTTCTCGCCTGTCCAACCGTCCTACAACGCTGCGCTCTATGCCTGAGCTTTCGATTAGCTCTCTTTTTCTGCATTACCATTATTCCCGACGTGGGAATTTTCTTACGCCACAATTTTAAAATATATCCTGTAATCCATCATCTTTGGCTATTAAAAGCGGTTTAATCACCACTTTAATAAACACTGTATATAAATAAGCGGTAAATAGATCGATTTCGTCAATAACTGATTGGTATTTAACCTATTGTTTTGATTGGATTTTTTATAAATTTTCAGAAAAGGTGCATGGATAATTACGCAATTATTATCTATTTTAAATAAAGCACTAAAGAAATTCCCTGCAAGGTCGATGAATACAAGAATGACCATGGATAATTGCACCCGGTATCGAGGAAACGATGAAAGCTGAATCGCAAAGTCAAGGCCACCCCTTACATCTGGATCCGCTCTCAGAACAAAATGTCCTGGTTCCGCCGTTTGTGAAAACTATCGCTGTGCGACTGTCATGGGTTGCCACTGGCGATGAAGCTGAGCTTTATCAGCTCCTGTCCCGGCCGTATTACCACGATGAAGTGACTGCCGAGGATCTTGCCCGGCTTAGCGCACTCCTGCCGTTTATCGTCGCGCAGACGTCACCCTTAGCGATTGCGGATTACACCATCCTGCTGGTGACGGTCTGGCTGAATATTGAAGAGTTGTACCATCGCGGTGTGGTGCTGCCGGAGCAGATCATGCAGGGGTTAATGAAAAAAACGACAACCACGCAGGCGCATGATTGTCGCGAAGATAACTTCGAACACGGCGATATGTGTCAGCAACAGCGCTGCTGAAACCGGCTTGCTTACGCCATCACATTGAAGTCGAGAAAATAGCGTTCCATGTAACGCGCAATCGCGTTACGCAGTATTTCGTATTTCTTACGCATCGGATCGCTGCGGTGGAAAATCAGCACCACTTTGCGTTTTGGCTCCGGCGCGGTGCAGTGGAGATATTTGATATTCTCATTGTCGCCGTGCTGCGTGGACAGCAGCGGGAAGAAGGACACCCCGCGGTTAAATGCCACGCTGCGACGTAATGTTTCCAGGTGCATCGCCACGAAACGGGTATCCGGCTCCAGCTCAAACTGATAGCAATAACGCAGAACCTGGCTGTGCAGGCAGTTGCTGTCATCAATCATCAGAATTTTGCTGTTTTTCAAATGCCCCATATTGATGTCGTTCAGACGTGCCCACGGGTGCTGGTGGCTGACGCCCAGCATCAACGGCTCATCAAACAGCGGCAATTCTACGTATTTGCTGGTGTCTTTATTGGACGTCATGATGGCGCATTTAATGGCGTCTGACTCGAGCATATTCAGCAACTGCTGGGTTTGCGCCTCATGAATTTCCAGTTCTATTTCCGGGAAATTCTCGTGGCACACCGCGTTCATATGGGAAAACATGTAGGGTGCCAGTGTTGGGATAATGCCGACATCCAGCGTCTGCGACAGGCTCTGGTGATAGCTGCTGCTGGCCATGTTTTTCAACGCTTCAATTTCCCGCAGGACGACCTGGGTCTGTTCCACCAGGCGCAGCCCGGTCTGGGTAAAACGAATCTTTCTGGTGGTACGTTCCAGCAACTGTAGGCCCAGTTCGTTTTCCAGCTTGCGCAACTGCGCACTTAACGTCGGCTGGCTAACATTACACGCCTCCGCCGCGCGCTGGAAATGACGATATTTCGCCAGCGCGACAAGATATTCAAGGTTACGGATGTTCATTTATTTCCCCGGCCCGCAGATTTCCGCTCTGTTGTGGACGCACAAATACCCCCGTGATTTGCATATGACATCTTATTATTTTCAACTCTGCCATTAAGTCTCCCCCTCATGCCTGCACATGAGACGTGATTGGTTTTTATTATTCATTGTCGGTTGGCCTTACCCCTGCCACCCGGATCGCCACACAACGCATCGACCAGCACAGGCGCTTTCCTGTCCGATACGTGTTTATTCTTTGAGGCGTCCTGCCAGAATGTAATGCTGCCCACGTGCCTGTCACGAGGGAGTGCGGCGAGAAGACTGTCGCGCGGAGGCATCCCGATTGCCCAAAACCGATTTAGAACCTGTCCCATTAGGTTATTTTATTGGCCAGTTTGTCCCTGGGCTGTGCTCACAATCCTCACGTACTGCGTGTACGCTCCGGTTGTTCCACGCTGTCCGTGTCCAAACTGACTGCAACAATTACACCTGATGGGATAGGTTTTTAATACCCTTTTAATGACGCGGCAAATAACGACAGCATATGCAACGCGGATAAATAATAACCTTCTCCCGAATGCAGGGACTTATCCATATGTTGATAGTCGCCCATCGTTAAATCACGCACCGCCAGAATACCACCGGACATGTCATAATTCGCCTGTCCGTCACCGGAAACCTCCACCCAGGCGGGGGTGGCGTTACGGCTGTAATTTGCCCAGAAATGCCGAAAGTTGTCCATAGCGTGCTGTTGTGTCTCGCTCAAACTCAAATAAAGCGGGATACGGATGGCATCATAACTGAACCGGGCAGGCCAGTTATCGGCAGGCACGACTTCACCATCATTCTTCACAAAAATCCAGTCGCTGGGTAACTGAGTTTTTCCAAAACGGGCTTTATCTAGCAAAGCGAGGCTCGATTTGCTGAGTTTTAACCAAATATCGTTATGTCGTTGCTGCCAGAAACTTTCCCACGCCGGAAAGACAAAATAAGATGGATTAATCACGTAACCGTCATCGCGGGTAAATCCTGATAGCCCCGGTAAAAGTAACGTCTGGCTGTCTTGCTCAATAATCAGGCAATTAATTATCGCGTCCTGAATATTCTCCGAGGCGGCGATGTAACTTTGATCGTGCCATTTTTTCCCGGCCAGTAATAATGCCCAGGCGATTAAGGTATCGCCGTCACTGGCGTTATTTTCGTCGGTGACTTTTTTTTCAATGGGGTCATAACGCCAGGCAAAAAGCCAAAGCGACGGTCGAAGCAGAGTGTTGCGCGTCCAGCGCCACATCTGTTCGAACGTCACCGGGTCGTTATTGACCACCGCCAGTAACATGCCATAACCCTGTCCTTCAGAGTGGCTGATATCCCCATTTTCGTGATCAACAATGCGGCCATCTGCGTTCAGATAATTATGCTTAAACAGCGTCCAGTTATTATCCTGCGCCTGTGTTGAGAATGACATTATGGTTAATGAAAGCGATAAGCAGGTCATTAACCAGGCAGTTCTTAACATGAGATTTCCTGTTGTTGAATGAGGCAATCCGTGAAAGAAAACGTCTACGGCGTTACCGGTTATGGAACAAATTACAGTGCGGCTTCGGCCTCAGCAGGCTCCAGCACCAGCTCATCACGCAGCCACTGGCGGAAAATTTCGCCGGTCGCGCCATGACGTAAGCCGTATTCAACAAAGGCTTTCATATAGCCAATTTTATCGCCACAGTCGCGGGACTTACCGGTGAGGCAATACGCTTCCACCGGAGACTGCTGCAACAGCATGGCAATGGCATCGGTTAACTGAATTTCACCGCCCGCACCGATAGGGGTTTTGTGCAGCAGCGGCCAGATAGCCTTCGACAGCACATAGCGCCCCACAACCGCCATATCAGACGGCGCTTCCGCCACTTTCGGTTTCTCCACCATGCCACGCACCAGGCCAAAACCACCTTCCGGCAGGTTGTGACCCCCGCAGTCGACCACGCCATAGCGCGAGACATCTTCATGGGCCACGCGCTCAATCATCAGCTGGCTTGCGCCCGTGGTGGTGAAGCGGTTGATCATGGCGGCCAGGTTGTCATGCGCGATATTGCAGCGGCTGTCATCAATCAGCACATCCGGCAGTACCACGATAAAATCGTTGTCGCCAATCAGCGATTCGGCGCACAGCACGGCGTGGCCCAACCCTTTTGAGTGACCCTGACGGACATGCATAATCTTCATGCCTGCCGGGCAGATGGTCCGTACCTCTTCCAGCAACTGGTTTTTCACCCGTGACTCCAGCAGGGACTCCAGCTCAAAGGAGGTATCGAAATGGTTTTCGATAGCATTCTTTGAGGAATGGGTCACCAGCACAATTTCCCGGATACCACTGGCATAGCACTCCTGCACGATATACTGGATCAGCGGCTTATCCACCACGGGCAGCATCTCTTTGGGGATAGCTTTGGTGGCGGGCAGCATACGCGTACCGAGGCCTGCGACCGGGATTACAGCCTTTAACATTCTTATTTCCTCTGGAGACAAACTCTGATTTTTTTGTGTCTACTCAAATATCAGCACCCGAGGGTACTAATAATTCCGCCAGGTTCGGTTAATCCCGTCACCTGATAATTAATAAAATCGTCCCCACCTTGTGCTTTGACTTTATAAAGTGCGGTGTCGGCGGCTTTTAATACTGACGAAAAATTTGGTCCATGTTCAGGATAACGGGCCACGCCAATACTGACCGATAATCCGACCGGCTGAGCCTGGGCGGTTATTTTCATTGGCTGGCGAGTTTGCTCGACGATGTGCTGCAATAATTGTCGGCCATCGGGCTCGTCAATACCTTCGATAAAGGTCAGGGCAAATTCATCGCCCCCCAGACGGCCTAACAGGGTGTCCTGTGAAATACAGTTTTTAACCCGGCTAATAAAACAGCGCAGCACCTCATCTCCGGCGGCATGTCCCAGGTAGTCATTGATATTTTTAAAGTTATCCAGATCCAGAATCGCCACGTACGTGTCGGCGCCATGCGCTTTGGCGGCACGGATTTTTTTGCGGCTACGGATGTAATAGCCCTGTCGATTCAATGTCTTGGTTAAGGCGTCATTGTGCGCGCGATAGTGTAACTTCTCGCGTATGGTCATATGCCGCGTAATATCAAACGCCAGCATAACGAAGGCGAACACTTCGCCACGTTCATCTCTGCGCGGCGTTAATCGGGCATCCAGCCAAAGCTGCTCGCCATTCTTTTTTTGCTGATAAATTTCACCGTGCCAGTTTTCACCAGTAAGCAGGATCATATTTATCGCCGTGAGCACCGATGAAGATACGATTTCATCGGTGGCCTGGAATAAGACTTTGCCAGTAATTTCGTCGCTGCCAAATCCGCTTAACTGGCAGAAATAGTTACTGGCATAAATAATATGCCCGGCGGTATCAAAAACCAGTGAAACAAAGGCATTATCCTCCATGAAGTGAACATTCTCGAGCTTGAGTTTTCTTCCAGCAACAATAATTTCATTCAACATAATGGTCACCTGACTATCTCTGTTCAGGATGGAAATGCCTTTGCGGTGTTATTCGCTGATGGCGTAACGGAAAATCAATACATCTTCGGTGGCGTTGTCTTTCCAGCGCACCGGGATGTGATTACCCGCCCCCTGGGAAACCAGCCATTGCGAATAGGCGCCTTCCAGTACGGTGGCGCTGGCGCGACGCCAGCTCGCTTCATCGCGATGCTCCGGCGCGTGCGGCCAGGCGCAATGCATCAGAATCAGTTCGCGCTGCGCCGGGGCCATTTTGACGAATCCCCAGTTAAACAGCTCCAGCACGCGGTTGATGCTGCTCTCCAGCTCGTTGACCGTGGTGGCGCGATCGATGGGATACCACTGGGCCATCATCTGTCCAATACGTCTCAGCGCTTCCGGGTCTTTGTCCGACTGCCCATCTGAAAATTCGTTGAAAAACAGATACACCAGGTCATGCCAGCCTGCCTGATAGTTGCGTTGCAAATAGGTGTCTTGGTTACTAAACATCATTCATCCCACGGGTTATTTGTCTTGGTCGACGAAATATTTAAAATAAAACAACGCCTTACCTTCGTTATAGCTACCGAAAGTGTCATATCCCAAATTGGCGCCTAGCGCCACGTTGTCGGTCAGGCGGTAGCGTGCGTCCACGCCCAACGTATAGCCCACACCGTTTTTCGCGGAGGCTTTGTAGACCGAATCCACGTTATCGACGGTACTGGCCAGGCTATTCAGCTGTGACTGCAAACTGCTGTGGCCGGGGAAGTAATCGCTCTGATCCTGTCGCCAGGATTGATATCCCACCGCGCCATTCAGCATCAGGTCCCATTTATCCACCTTGCGCGTCAGGGTGACGGGTAGCGAGACCGCCATATAGTTTTGCGGGCTGAAATAGCCGCCCTGACCGAGGGTGTAGTTGCTCAGGTTGCGGTCAAAGTCCATGTAGTTGACGTTGACGCCCATCTTGAGCTCGCTTTCGTTGGTGCGGAACAGACGCAAATAGCTGCCCGCCAGCGCATTCACCGAGTGGTTGGTTGGCACGTTTTGGCCAATCCAGGTATCGAAGCCCAGACGGGCATACAGCCCCACCAGATCGTTATCCCACGCGTACTGCGCCGACACGCCGTTACGGGTGACGGCACCCCAGCTTTCGCCGGTAGTTTTGTCTTTTGCCCCAACGTATGAAAGCAGGCTGTCGGTGACCGCGCGGCGCTCGGCTTTCAAATCGAGTGAGCTATTGCGCGACAGTTTCGGCATCCACTCCACGCCGCCAACCAGCCGGGTGAACTCGCCACCGGTCGGCGTATTGCCGATATCCAGTTTGTAGCTGTCTCCGGTCAGGCTCAGGTTGGTCTCCACGCCGTTTGCCTGCTGCCCACTTTGGGAATCCGCATCGGTTGACGTGGTAGTCGTGGTGGTACTCGCCGCGGCGGCTGCCAGTTTAGTTGCATGGGTAAGCTGGCCCGAACCGAAGCGGTTGGCCGAGTTGCTGGACATCTCTCCGGCGTTCAGTGAGACCGGCGAAACATTCAGGCTCAGACGCGCGCTGTCGGTTATCGTGCCGGAAATCGTCAGCGGCGCTTTCACCTCATCCAGTGCGCCCAGGCCGGACTCACCGCTACGGCTACGCAGCGACACGCCGCCACCGGTCCAGGTCGCGGTCTTGTCCTGCAAATCCTGCATCATGTTGTTGATGCTGGTGAGGGCGGTCTGCTGTGCCTGCTGCGTGGGCGAGGGGAGGGAGACCACGTCGCTTATCACGTCGCCTTCATCTTCCTCGGTGCCCTGTTGCAGACGCCACTGTGCGGTGCGCAGCAGCGACATTGCCCGCTGGCTTTCGCCGTTTGCCGCCGCTACGCGTGCGGCCAGCATCATGTAATCCGCATCCTGCGATGGCTCGAGCGCGCTAAACGCGCGGCGGGCGGCATCGTTGTCCTCGCGCGCCAGCGCCAGGTTGACGATGCCCGTCAGCGCCTGTTTGTCGCGTGGCGATTTACGCAGCACGAACTTGTAAATTTCATCGGCTTTATCGTCCATATGGTCGGACTGATATACCCGTGCCATTGCCAGTAACAAATCGGTGTTGGCCGGGTTGGCGCGTAGAGCGGGCATCACCAGGTTCCATGCGGCATCCGGTTTGCCTTTTTCGCGCAGGCGATCGGCACGCGCAATCACGTTGGCGATACGGATATTGTCGATCTCTTGCTGGCTGGCGCTGTTTTGCAGCACCGGCGAGTTGAGCACGCTTTCCGCTTCGGCGAAACGCCCGGCCTGGTTCAGTACGCGGATTTGCCCGGCATAATCTGCCAGCGTGCCGTGCAGCCCCTGGGCCTGGTTTTCGCGTACCAGTTGCAGGGCCATCTGCGTGTCTCCGGCCTGCATCATCAACTGGGCGTAACGGCCAAGGTCGACGGGCGTTTGCGGCGGCGTGCGCTCCAGTGAACGCAGGGAGTTACGGGCAGCCTGAGTATTGCCCAGACGCAGATAGTTCTGGGCGATATCCATCTGCAGGTTGCTCTGGACACGGCTGCTGAGCGCGGCCATGTCGGCGCTGGATGTCCCGCGCGGAACCTGCGAAAGCAGGTTCTGGCTTTTCGACCAGTCGTTATCCTCGGCGGCATACACGGCGGCGGCGTACAGCGCTTCGTTACGCTTGTCGGTGCGCTGCGCTACGCCTGCCATCAGCGTCGCGGCCTGCTGTTTCTGCCCGGCTTTACGTAACTGACGAGCATAGTCCAACTGTAGCCAGACGTTTTGCGGGTATTTGCTGGAAGCCGCCTGCAGGATCTGCATGGCTCTCGACGCATTGCCCGACTGCAACGCAGACTGCGCGGCTTTACGCTCATCATCACCGTTATCGCCAAAAGTGGCGTAGCGGGTACGCAGATTGGCGGGCAGCGTGCGCAGGATCTGATCCGCTTCGGCCTGTTTGTTTTGCTGGCGCAGTACCCACATCAGGCCGGTACGAACATCGGCATTTTGCGGGTTATCCGCCAGCAGCTGGCGATAGACCTGCTCCGATTCCGCCGGTTTGCCCTGACGGCGCAAAATGTCAGCGCGCAGCATATCCGCCGCCTGACGCTGGCGAGAATCGCTGCTGGTGCTGAAATCCAGGCTGGCGAGCGCGTCGGCGTAGCGTCCTTTCTGCGTTAGGCTGCGAGCCTGGTTCAGGGAGGCGTAGAAACGTGCGTTGTCGGCATCTTTCGCCCACTGCAGGCTGTTCTCATTGTTGGTATCTTCCTGCGAGGCGCGACGCAGGTATTTTTCCGCATCGGCAAAGCGGCTCTGGCGCAGCGCCACATAGCCCATCCCGGCCAGCGCGTTGCCGTTGCTGGCCTGCCCTTGTAAGACCTGGGAGAATTTATCCTTCGCCGAATCAAGATCGCCGCTGTTCAGCGCATCAAAGCCGGATTTGGTCGCATCACCTTCCACGCTTTTGCGGTAGTGATCCATCGGTGCGCTGTCTTCCGGGTGACGTTGGGCATAGCCGGTATACACCGGCAGATCCGACGCTTTCGGATCCAGCCACAGTAGCGCCTGCTGCAACGCTTTGTCGGCGCTTTTGTCATCTGCCGCGAGCGCTGAGAGCTGGGTGATCCCTTCGCGACGTGTGTCTTGCTGGTAGGTTAGCGCCATCGCCAGCGCCTGTTTGCTGGCGTTATCATCCGGCATCATTTTGACGCGCTGGCGCAGGGCCGCCACGCCTTCTGACCACGTGGCGGTATCACCCGCCATCGTCTGGTAATACTCCAGCGCCAGATCGTCCGGCGGGTTGCCTTTAAACAGCGCGCGATAGGCCGCAACCGCCTCTTTGGTTTGCCCACGCTGCGCCAGATTACGCGCCGCGTTGAGCTGAGAGGGTGAAATGGACTGCATCGAGTTGGCGCTGTTCAGCGCCGACAAACGCGGGTCCTGCGGGGATATCTCAACAATTTTCTTGCGCCAGATTTCCGCTTGCTGGGGGTTACCACGCTGGAGCTGATAAAGCGCCGTCAGGTACATCGCGTCGACGTTGTGTTCATCCACCGCGAGTACTTTTTGCAGCGCTTCGAGCGCCATATCGTCATGGGCTTTACTGTGCCAGTAGCTTGCCTGGGTCAGCAGTTTTTTGACCGCCGCATCATTGGCGCTCTGGCTGGCATCCGGCACGTCGGCGGCCGTCGCCGGGTGGCTCGAGCCAATCAGACACATCAGGTAAAAGGCGTGCGTCAGTCGTTTGCCAATAATACGCTTATTCATGATCGGTCTTATCCTGCAGGCGTTGCTGAGCGTGTCGCTTCAACGTGCGGTACAACAAGGGGCTGGCAATCGCGGCAATCAGGCACGCGAGGAATGACAACCAGAGAATGTGTTGGCTGGCGAACCACAGAATCATCAGGTAGCCCGGCAGGTCACCGCTGGTGAACTGCTCGCCAACGCGCCAGCTGCGCACATCGCCGGAATCCCCGGTCGCCATAAAATCGCCACTCGCGTTGCTTTTAAACGCCGGTTTCGCCATATCACCCGGCAGCTGTTGCAGCTGGCGATCGTCGGTGCCGGTGGCAATCACCACCACGCGTTTCGGGTTCCAGGGCGAACGCACGCTCAACAGGCCACGCCACTGGCTGGTGTCGCTGAGGTAGCTCGCGGCATCGATATCCGTGCGTGCCTGCTCGCCGCTGAACAGTGATGTCAGGCGGCTGAGGAAGCTGGCGGTGCTCACTTCCAGCGTGTTCTCGTTAAGCGCGAAGGCGCTACCCTGCAACAGCGGTTTGAGCAGTTCGCCATTGCGCAGGCTGCCAATGGTAAGCACATCGCTGCTGGCCAGTTGCTGCTGCCCGCTTTCCTGCTGCGGCATCCCGGTAAACAGGTGCAGGTAGCTGGCGCTGACGCCGGTGTCGCGACCGGATTTCGCCATCAGATTGAGCAGGACGGAGGCCTCTTCCAGGTTCGGGTGCGCCGACATCAGAATGCTGGTGTTCGCCAGGTCTGCGTTGCGGGTGAACGGGAACATGGCGTTGCTGAACCACCCCAGATTTGGTAACAGACCAAAGTGCCACGAGTGGGAGAAGTCGAGCGTGGAGTTACCGTCAATCCGACTCTGAATGTTGTCATCACCCAACGTATTGCAGGGGGCGTTTTTCTGCGGTTTGATGCCGAACCAGAAGCCCAGTTGGTTGCTGCCGAGAATGGCGCGCGGATCGATATTTACCACCGCGCTTTGCTGGCGCTGGGTCAGTCCGAGCATGTTCATGACCGGTGCGAAAATACCGTCTTTGCTCACCGGCAGGCGTTTTAAGAACTCGCCGTTCAGGCTGATATTAAGGAACGAGTTACTGTCATCAATCCAGGTTTTCTGCGCAAAGCTGTAATTGAGACGCAGCGGTATGGCGCTGCCATCCCACATAAACAGATCCGGTGCGGTAACGAAGGGAAGTTGGTTCTCCCCGTGCCAGACGCCGTGCGCGACCAGGCTGCCATCATCAGCCTGCAAATTGCGCAGCGGGACCGGGTGGCTGGTGTTGACCCAGCGCGGCGCATCGTATTCGGCACGCGGGGTCATTTTCACCGCCGCCACCTGCAGGGTGTCGCTGTCTGGCAGCGCCGGTTGTGTCAGGCGCCACGCCGCCTGGCGCAGTTCCGTCTCATTATGGCCGCTGATGACCAGCAGCTTATAAGCCGGGTTCACCGGGTTATCGATAACCTGCAGCGCCGCACCTGCGTTTTCGCCAATGGTCACATCACCGATATGATCGCCGGGTTTGCCAAACAAAATACCGTTGCCTGCGGGAAGGTTGTTGTACTGCACGTCGAAACGGCTGGGCTTACCCGCGCTCATCACGCCAAAGTTAGACGCGACAATCGCCGCGGCGGTAAGAACATCCGCATCCGGGCTGGCGGAGAAGGAGATGCTTAGCGCCTGATCTTTGGTCTGCTTTGAATCAAAGAACGGACGCGGGAAGGTGCTGAGCGTTTTACGCACATTCAGCCACAACCCCTGATAGTTGAGCGTCGATTCCGGCGTTAACGTCACGCGGTAATCTTCCGGCAGCGTGCGCTGGCAACTCCAGACATTATTGATAATGTCGTCGCTGGTTTTCAGTTGGAAGCTCAGGTTGTTGCCTGACGCAATCATCGAGGCCGGTACGTCCAGGCTCCAGAAGCCTTTCTCCTGCTGGACCTGATCGAGCGGAATGGCCCCCAGCGGCTGGCCGTTAAGCATCAGTTGCAGGTTTTCGCCGGACACATCCGTGCGGTTCACCTCAACGTTCAGGCTGATATGCGCATCGGTGATCACCAGATCGCCCGGTAGCGTAAAGCTCACGCCATTTTGCAACTGCTGACCGGAAAGCGTCAGGCCGCCCGTAGCGCCCATTTCGCCAAAACTCAGCGTGCTGGAAATGTTCTGATCGCTGGCGTTTGGCGCAGCAGCGGCGACCACGGCGGGTGCGGTCTGCGCGCTCTTCGCGCCCTGCAATGGCGGCAGTTCCGGCATGGCATCATTGTTGGTCGACAGTGCCGCCCAGGCGAGACTGCTGGTGCCGCACAGCAAGGCCGTGACTAACAGCAGAGGATTACAGCGCATGTTTAACCTCTTCCTGTTTTTTCGCCACGGTGGCCATTTTGCATTTCACCGTTGCGTTGCTTTTTTTACGCCCAAAGAACAGCTCCCAGACGCATTGCAGAATCCCGGCGAAAGAGGCCAGCGGGCGGTCCGGCGCATGAGGCGGTTTGAACCACGCATCGGCACGGGACAGCACCACGCGCACCAGTTTGCGGCGTTCGCTCAAAGGCAGGTTGTCGAACTCCACGCGAATGTCGTTGTTACCCACGCCGGCAGCACGCAGCGGCACGTGGGCAATTTCATTCCCCAGCCCCAGCTCAATTTGTACCGGCACTTTGTAGCGCAGGTCTTCCTCTTTTTGCAGGGCCACGCGCGCGCCGCCCATGGAGATATCAAAGGTGCGGGTCAGCATGTGTGAGCCGTCAGAGAACAGCACTTTTGTCGGCAGGTTGGCGTAGATGCGGATCGTTTTGCGGATCTGCTTACTCTCTTTCGCCACGGCGATAGAGGCCAACAAAATGATGGTACTAAAACAGCCCCAGGCGATGTTGAACAGGATGACGCGCGGGTCGATGCCGGTGTAGTAGTTCATGTAATAACGCACGCCAACCCAGATCATGCTGCCAACCATCAGCAGTACGGTGATGATCAGCGGGCGCACGGTGTAGGCATCGAAGTAGTCGCGGTCGGTCAGGTCGCCTTTATCCGTTACGTTAAATTTCCCCAGGCGCGGCGAGATAAGACTGAGCAGCGTCGGGAGAATCAGATGGAAGGCCATCACCGTCTCATAGATTTCCCCCCAGAACGCGTAGCGATATCTGCCCGTGATGCGTGAGTTCACGATGGTTGAAAGCACCAGGTGTGGCAATACGTAGGAGAAAATCAGCGTCGCCGACGAGGAGATAATGTTCAGGTTAAACAGCATGAAGACCAGCGGCGAGGTGAGGAACACCACGCGCGGTAATCCATACTGGAAGTGCAGCATCGCGTTGAGGTAGCACAAACGCTGTGTCAGCTTGAGACCGCGCCCGAGCAGCGGGTTATCAATACGGAAAATCTGCGTCATCCCGCGCGCCCAGCGAATACGCTGGTTCACGTGCAGCGCCAGACGTTCGGTCGCCAGACCTGCCGCCAGAGGAATATCAAGGAACGCCGTATTCCAGCCGCGACGTTGCAGTTTCAGTGCGGTATGGGCGTCTTCGGTGACCGTTTCCACCGCAAAACCACCCACTTCTTCCAGCGCGGAACGTCGGATAACCGCACAGGAGCCGCAGAAGAATGTCGCGTTCCAGTTATCGTTACCCTGCTGTACCGGGCCGTAGAACAGCGCGCCTTCATGAGGCACTTTCTTCGCCGCCGTCAGGTTGCGCTCAAACGGGTCCGGAGAATAGAAGTGGTGTGGCGTCTGAATCAGTGCCAGCTTGTCATCGCGGAAGAACTCGCCGACGGTCGCCTGCAGGAACACGCGGGTCGCCACGTGGTCGCAGTCGAACACGCAGATAAGCTCGCCTTCGGTGATGGTCATCGCGTGGTTGAGGTTACCGGCTTTCGCATGGCTGTTGTCCGGACGGGTGAGGTAACCCACGCCCGCTTCTGCGGCAAAGTCCCGGAACTCATCACGCTTGCCGTCGTCAAGAATATAGACTTTGACCTTATCCTGCGGATATTCGATGCACTGCGCCGCCAGCACCGTATCACGAACCACGTCGAGGCTTTCGTTATAGGAAGGCACATAGATATCAACGGTAGGCCAGGTGCTGCGATCTTTCGGCATCGGGGCGATAGGGCGTTCCAGCGGCCAGGCCATTTGCACGTAGCCGAGCACCAGGATAGTCCAGGAGTAGATTTCAGCGGCGAAAAGCAGGCTGCCGAGCACCATCTCCAGCGTGGAGTCGAAATGCAGGGTTGTTGTTGCGCGCCACCAGACATAACGGGTGGACATCAGCAGCGAAAAGACCAGCATCGCGAGGACCGATTTTTTGGTTTTGAAGCGGCCAAGAATAAAAACGGCCACGATCACTGACAGGCCGAAAAGGTATTGTTTATCGCTGCTCATTGGGGTGACGATCACCAACAACGACAATAAAAGCAGCGTCAGCGTGAGAATAATTCCGATGATTTTTCGCATGTTTATTAATCTGTACGGAAAACAGTAAGGCGTACCGGCCTGAAATCAGTTCCGGTAACCCTGTTAAAAATCATGACTTGTCAGACTGAATAGCCCTCGTCATAAATCCCATGACGAGCGGCTAATTACCTCACCTGGAATCAGGTCACGCTTATCAGAAAAGCCAGGACGTTTGTCCGGCGAGTGGGCGGGGCTATCTGCCAATTACGGTAAATAACACGTCCAGACGTACCGGGTTGCGTTCGCGAATTTCCGGTTCGGCAGCCTGGCGGGACATCGCGGCGACGCTTTCCATAATGCCGCTGGCCGGAGAGGAAAACGCATTCTGTACCAACGCTGGTTTGGCTTTCGGCCAAGAGATCGTATTAACGTTGGCAACCGGTTGAGGACTTTCCAGGCGAATATTCGCAGATGCGGTTTCAACAACGGCTTCTTTTACATCTTTATTAACATCAGGAGTTGTTACTGCTGCTTGCATTGTTGCACCATCTTCGTCGTTTATTTTCTGGAAAGAGACACCGGACATCTTCAGTTTTGCAGTCAAAGAACTTAAATCGTCATACATAGTATTTGCCTGTCCTCGATGTGTTAAACACGCGCTAAATTTAGGCAATGTTATCTGCCTCTTTCTCTATTACCGCTGGCTCCTTATCGCTGCGGAACGTATTACCATCAATCATTGAATACGTTAAGTGGCACATCATTTATTGCTGATAGCCGCTTTAATTGAGAATTTCCTTATATACTGGGGGTGGGCAATGCAGCAGGTCAAGTGACGCTATCAATAAATAGAATTTCACTTATTTAAGGCGTCTATTAATATTTCGTGTATTAATTGTTGTGTGTGGTGGGAGGCCGCGTGCCGTCAGGCCTGCGTGGCAGTAAGATGAAAAGATGATGTATTTAGCATAGACCATAGTTTTCAATAATAATTATGACGATCATCAATCTCCATAATTTCTTCATAATGAGTTTATGTTCTTATCATTTCCAATATCGGCGTTTATCAATAAAACTTTATCAATTAATGAATGCGGATTTATTTAATCGATCTATAAATGCAGCCAGGAGTGAATATCGCCATTGAGTGATATTGAACCAGTGAAATCTTTCTATTAGTATTGGCCCGACCTCCCTGGTATAGAAAAGCTATCATGCCTTTTGACAATGATATTTTCGGCTCGCAGTCAATGCTTGCCGCGCTGGAATATGTTCACGACGCTGTTGTTCTTCTCGACAGCGCGGAAAATGTATTTTTCTTTAATAAAGCGGCGGAAACGTTATGGCGTTATCCGCGAAGCCAGGTGCTGGGCAGAAAGGCGGCGGATATCCCTCTGTTCGCTTCGCCAGAAGCGCCCGGCGAGGAAAAGTCGCTCACGATTGTCTCGGCAACGGGTGAAGAAACCACCCTTTCCGCAACGGTGCGCTATGACGGGGTGGCGCGTGCGGGCGCACCCTGTATGATGGTGGTGCATATCGATCAGCAGAAGATTACCCAGCTATCGACCTTTAATCTGCTGACCGGTCTGCCAAAACGTAGCGCCCTGCATCGTCATATTGATGAGCTTTTTCAGCGCGATACGCACACGCGTGCCGCGCTTTTTTTCCTCGATCTCGACCACTTTAAAGATGTGAACGATGCGTTGGGCTATGCCGCCGGAGACAGCGTGCTGGCAGCGATTGCCCAGCGTCTGACGGCGGAATTTTCCCGTCAGGCGTTTGTCAGCCATCCTGACAGCGATACCTTTGTGCTGGTGTTCCCGGATTGCGATGCTGCAAAAGCCACCACACTTGCGCAGCGCATTCAGGCCTTATTCCGCCTGCCGTTTAATGTTGCCGATCTGGCATTAAATGTGACGGTCAGCACCGGGATCAGTCTCTATCCCGATCACGGAATGTCCCGCGATGTGTTGCTCAAACAGGCCAACCATGCTTCGCATCTGGCAAAAGGGGCGGCGTCGGGCGGCTATCTGTTTTTCAGTAGCGAAATGAATCAGGTGGATCAGGAACGGTTAAAGCTGGCGGCGGCGCTGAAACTCGCCATTGCCAGCAACCATTTACATCTGCACTACCAACCGCAGATCTGGCTCAAAAATGGCGAGCTTTATGGAGTCGAGGCGCTGGCGCGCTGGTCCGATCCGGTGTTGGGCGATATTCCCCCAGGTAAATTTATCGCCCTTGCCGAGGAGACCGGTGAAATCGAAGGCATCGGCCGCTGGACGCTCCATGAAGCTTGCCGCCAGATGGCGGAGTGGCGCAGTAATGACATCCACGTGCCCGTGGTGTCGGTGAACCTTTCGCCGATCAACTTCTATAACAGCAGCCTGCCGCAGTACATCTCTTATCTGCTGCGGCAATACCGCATTCCTGCGCACTGCCTGACCATTGAGATTACCGAAGGCGTGATGATGGATAAGCGCCCGGAAACCATGGAAGTGATTTGCGCGGTACGTGAGCTGGGGGTAGGGCTGTCGATGGATGATTTTGGTACCGGATTCTCCTGCCTGTCACGCCTGGCGCATTTGCCGATGACCGAGCTGAAAATCGATCAAAGCTTTATGCGCGACCTGCGTGAGGGCAGCAAGATGAAAGCGATTGCCACCACCGTGGTGAAGATAGGTCAAAGCCTGCATCAAACCGTGGTGGCCGAAGGGGTCGAAACGGAGCAGCAGCGCAATGAGCTAAGGGAACTGCAGTGCGATATTGCTCAGGGGTATCTCTATTCCCGCGCACTAAATGCGTCGGCATTAGCCGGGTGGGTGACGAATCGGCTACGCAGTGAAATAGCGCTCGAGTGACGTCTTAATCCTGTTTATACCCAGAATACTTCGAGTTGCAGGAGCCAGTGAACCCAAGTCAATCGTAGGGATAGGTTGTTTAAGCACTACCATCCTGCATATTGAAGTTACTTGGGTATATGCTTATTTATAAATACCGCCAGTCTCTATCATCTGGCGGTGCTTCTTTTCACATCTTTATTATACGCAACGTCAGCTGATATATTTCAATATCAGCAATATCAGACAAAATCCCAACACACCCCATGACATATGTCGACCAGAACGATATACAGGATTCGTGCTGGTGGTTTTACTTTGGCTATTCTCGATATTCATTAGAATCTTACTTTCAGGTTAATGCTAATAAATCGTCACCACCGCAAGGGCTTGCGGTGCGCCAATGGCACGGAGAGTGAAACAATTCCGCCGTTGATGCCGGGCGGGTAATCAACAGAAAATCGCTACATGTAGTCTTAATTAATGGAAATACATTTTTTTGACTAAACCTAAATTGATAGTGCCCGGAAAAAAAGGAAAATTCATGGAGAAAAATGATTTAAGTTAAATTAATTTATATAAATAGATGGTTTCTATAATTAATAAGAAAATGATGTGAGCCTTGTTAATAAATGAAATGGCTGGGTGAAATAGAGGTGGGATAAATGGAGAAGGCCGCGGTGTTATTATTTGCAAAAAACACGAGGGCAAATTTGCATTTGCCCTCGTGATGAATGGGGTAACCCGGGAACTACGAATTTTCGCTGGATTTATGTTCCTGCGTCGGGCGTAGCGGGGGTTTTTTCCTTTCCAGATACATTACGTGCTCGCTGTTGTTCATCATCTCCAGCAGGTTGCCGTGTCTGTCCGGATCGTACTCCACGATGCCGTAAGCATAGTGCAGCCGGAATTTTTTCATTGATTTTTCATTGAGATCGTCAATTTTTGACTGCAAGCCAAACAGGAAGGTATCCACATCCCTGTCGTCGTCATGACCTAACAGAACCACGAATTTGCCCCCTTCCAGACGTGCGGCAACGTCGGTCTTCTTCAGGCAGCGCAGGAGCACCGAGGCGAATTTTTTGAGCGTGCTGTCGCCTTCGGTATGGCCGAAGAATTTATTAATGGCGGTAATGTTTTCCGCGAATTCAGATAATAAGTGCAACGCTCGGACATGATTGTGGAGAGTGTAGGAGGAAGGGTTAACTACCGATAA
>NZ_CBFFRL010000081.1:0-20880 GCF_965644215.1 Phytobacter sp. V69 | reverse complement strand
GTCATGATAATAGGGCCTTCTGATTAGAAGGCCCTATTATCAATGATTTTTATCCTCGTGACGACACTATCTAGCGTGAATGCCTCGGTGAACAACCTCTTTGATACCCGCTATTTCTACAGCGAAGGATTTATCGAAGAGGGGCGTAATTTCTGGGCAGGCGTAGAGTATAAATTCTAAGTCACTCCTCCCCCGCCAGACGGGGGAGATTTCCCTTCAACGGAGGAAGCATGAATCAGCGAAATGTGACCGGCACGCTGGCCGCCATTCTCGGTAATGAGCAGCAGCCTGACGGTACCCAACGCAAAGTGATGCTGGCAGGGCCTGTGTTTTTGCATACCAACGGCTTACGCGCGGAAAACGGCATTGAGGAACATTACCCCGACAGCGACTGCGCGCTAATGCAGTATGCGCAGGAGCACTATGCCTTCTGGCGTCAGCGCTACCCAACGCAGGCAGCCCGTCTTGCTACGCCGGGCATCTTTGGCGAGAATTTATCCAGTCTTGGTCTGACGGAAGACAACGTCTGTCCCGGCGATATCTTCGCCCTCGGTACGGCGCAAATTCAGGTCTCCTGGGGGCGCGAAGCCTGCAAGACCATGGCGGCACGGCTGGAAGATACGGGTGCCCCGGAGATCATGCATCAGCAATCTCGAAACGGTTGGTTTTATCGTGTACTGCAATCTGGCGAAACGCAACAAGGCGATCGCTTTGTACTGATTGACCGTGTCTACTCCGACTGGCCACTGAGCCGGGTACAGGCCAGCGTTTTTGCTGCCACACCTGACCTTTCCGAACTTGAAACCCTCAGCACATTTAGTCTTCTTGCCCTGCCGTGGCAAGACAAAATTGCTGCCTCGCTTGCGCGCACCCGTTAACCGCTCACCACGCCGGGCTGTCGCAGGAGAGCGCTGGCGTGTAAAACATATCGTCGTGCAAAAATATCACTGCCTGTTATATAAACCGGGTATCCTGCTGGTTTAAACAATGTTTATCGCTCCCGCCGCATAATTAGCGTTAGACTATTTATGCACTTATTCGATGAGAGGAATCACGATGCGCGTACTCGTTGTGGAGGACAATGCCCTGTTACGTCACCATTTAAAAGTTCAGCTTCAGGAACTGGGACATCAGGTCGACGCCGCGGAAGATGCAAAGGAAGCGGACTATTTTCTTAATGAACACGTGCCCGATATCGCGATTGTCGATCTCGGCCTGCCCGATGAAGACGGGTTATCGCTGATTCGCCGCTGGCGCAGCCATGATGTTTCATTACCCGTATTGGTCCTGACGGCACGTGAAGGCTGGCAGGACAAAGTGGAAGTACTGAGCGCCGGTGCGGACGATTACGTCACCAAACCCTTCCATATTGAAGAAGTGGTGGCACGCATCCAAGCACTGATGCGCCGTAACAGCGGCCTGGCGTCACAGGTTATCTCGATGCCACCGTTCCAGGTGGATCTCTCCCGTCGTGAAATGTCGATCAGCAGTGAAGTCGTCAAACTGACGGCGTTTGAATATACCATCATGGAAACCCTGATTCGTAACAGCGGCAAGGTCGTTAGCAAAGATTCCCTGATGCTCCAGCTGTATCCGGATGCCGAACTGCGGGAAAGCCATACGATTGATGTCCTGATGGGACGCCTGCGTAAAAAAATTCAGGCACTCTATCCCACAGAGGTGATCACCACGGTGCGTGGCCAGGGTTATCTCTTCGAACTGCCCAAATGAGGCGAGTGCTGCGGCATCTTCTGCCGCTCTCATTACGGGTTCGTTTCCTTCTGGCAACCGCCGCCGTTGTGCTGGTGCTCTCACTGGCCTATGGCATGGTTGCCCTGGTCGGCTATAGCGTCAGCTTTGATAAGACCACGTTCCGTCTGCTGCGCGGTGAAAGCAATCTGTTCTATACCCTTGCCCGCTGGGAAAACGGCACCCTCAGCGTCGACCTGCCGCACAGCCTCAATATGCAAAGCCCGACCATCACGCTGATTTATGACAAAGACGGCAAGCTTATCTGGGCACAACGCGATATCCCCTGGCTGGCAAAACGCGTCGACCCGGCCTGGCTTAAGGCTGACGGATTCCATGAAATTGAAGCGGATGTGGACGATTCCAGTACGCTGGTCGATAACGATGAGTCGGTGGTGGAACAGTTCAATGAGATTCGGGAAGACGACAATACCTCGGAAATGACCCACTCGGTGGCGGTCAACCTCTATCCGGCCACGGCGCGGATGCCGCAGCTCACTATCGTCGCCATTGACACTGTGCCGATTGAACTCAAACGTTCATGGATGGTGTGGAGCTGGTTTATTTACGTGCTGGCGGCAAACCTGCTGCTGGTGATCCCGTTACTGTGGATGGCGGCATGGTGGAGCTTGCGCCCGATTGAGGAGCTGGCAAAGGAGGTGCGTGAGCTGGAAGACCATCATCGCGAAAACCTGAACCCGGCCACCACGCGCGAACTCACCAGCCTGGTGCGCAACCTCAATCGCCTGCTGAAAAGCGAGCGTGAGCGTTACGACAAGTACCGCACCACCCTCACCGATTTGACGCACAGCCTGAAAACCCCGCTGGCGGTGCTACAAAGTACGTTGCGTTCGCTGCGCAGTGAAAAGCTGAGCGTTAGCGACGCCGAACCGGTGATGCTGGAGCAGATCAGCCGTATTTCTCAGCAGATTGGTTACTACCTGCATCGCGCCAGCATGCGCGGTGGCAGTGGGCTGCTTAGCCGTGAGCTTCACCCGGTCGCCCCTCTGCTTGATAGCCTGACCTCGGCGCTGAACAAGGTGTATCAACGCAAAGGGGTGAATATCAGCCTCGATATCTCGCCGGAAATCAGCTTTGTCGGCGAGAAAAACGATTTTATGGAAGTGATCGGCAACCTGCTGGATAACGCCTGCAAATATTGCCTCGAATTTGTCGAAGTGTCGGCAAGACAGACCGATGAGAGCATACACATCATTATTGAAGATGATGGCCCGGGGATCCCGATGTCCAAACGTGAGATGGTTTTCGACCGTGGTCGGCGCGCCGATACGCTGCGTCCCGGCCAGGGCGTGGGATTATCCGTTGCGCGTGAAATCGTTGAACAATACGACGGGCAGATCCTGACCAGCGAAAGTTTGCTCGGCGGGGCCAAAATGGAAGCCATCTTCGGCCGTCAGCAGCCGATAAGCGGCGATAATTAAAGCATTCAGTCAAAATAACGCGGCCTGTCCCACGCAGGCCGCCTACCATCCGTTATACTCCGACTCAAACTAACGTTTGGGGAAACAAACATGGACTATAACATCAACCTTAACTGGCCGGATTTTATCGCGCGCTACTGGCAAAAACGCCCGGTGGTACTGAAACGCGGCTTTGCTCAATTTATCGATCCCATTTCCCCTGACGAACTGGCCGGCCTGGCTATGGAAGATGAAGTCGACAGCCGACTGGTTAGCCATCTCGACGGTAAATGGCAGGTCAGCCACGGGCCGTTCGAAAGCTACGATCATCTGGGCGAAAGCAACTGGTCGTTGCTGGTACAGGCGGTGAACAACTGGCATGAGCCAACATCGGCGCTGATGCGTCCGTTCCGCGCCCTGCCCGACTGGCGCACCGACGATGTGATGATTTCGTTTTCCGTGCCCGGCGGCGGCGTTGGCCCGCACCTCGATCAGTACGATGTGTTTATCATTCAGGGCACCGGTCGTCGTCGCTGGCGGGTTGGCGAAAAAACGCCGATGAAGCAACACTGCCCGCACCCGGACCTGCTGCAGGTTGCTCCCTTCGAGGCCATCATCGACGAAGAGATGGAACCGGGCGATATCCTCTATATTCCACCGGGATTCCCGCACGAGGGCTACTCGCTGGAAAATTCCATGAACTACTCCGTGGGCTATCGCGCGCCGAGTGGACGCGAGCTGATCAGTGGTTTTGCCGACTACGTACTGCAGCGCGAGCTGGGCAGCCTGCGCTATACCGACCCGGACGTGCCATCACGCGAGCACCCGGCGGACGTGCTGCCGCAAGAGCTGGACGGTCTGCGCCAGATGATGCTGGATCTGATCAATCAGCCGGAGCATTTCAATGAGTGGATCGGCGAGTTTATTACTCAGTCGCGCCATGAGCTGGACGTCACCCCGCCGGAGCCGCCGTATCAGCCGGATGAGATTTACGACGCGCTGAAACAGGGCGATAAGCTGGTGCGTTTAGGCGGCCTGCGCGTGTTGCGTATCGCAGGGGAAGTGTTCGTCAACGGCGAGCGGATCAACTCACCGCATCGCCCGGCACTCGATGCGCTGGCAAACCATATGGTGCTCAATGAGAACGCCTTTGGCGATGCGCTGGAAGACCCGTCCTTCCTCGCCATGCTCGCGGCGCTGGTCAATAGCGGCTATTGGTTCTTCGAAGACTAAGCCATAAAAAAGCCGGGCAACATCACGTTTGCCCGGCCTGTCTGTTATGCATTATCAGGGAAAGCGTTTATCCCTGTTTCGCGGTTAACTCGGCAATACGCACGATCACCTGAACCGCTTTTTCCATTCCGTCCAGCGTCACGAACTCATGCTTACCGTGGTAGTTATAGCCACCAGTAAACAGATTGGGACACGGCAGTCCCATAAACGACAGCTGGGCACCATCGGTACCGCCGCGAATCGCTTTCATCTGCGGTTCGATATCGCAATCGCGCATAGCCTGACAGGCAATATCGATAATGTGCGGATGATCGACAACCTTCTCGCGCATGTTGTAATAGCTGTCTTCAATCACCAGTTCGATATAGCAGTCCGGATGTAGACCTTTCCCGACCTTTTTGGCGATCTCCATCATTTTGCGTTTACGCGACTCAAACTCTTTGCGGTCGAAATCTCGAATGATGTAGTGCATCTCTGCCCGTTCAACGGTGCCTTTAATGCTGGTGAGATGGTAGAAGCCTTCGTAGCCTTCGGTGTTTTCCGGGCTCTCTTCGGCAGGCACCAGCGCATGAATGCGGGTTGCCAACGACATGGCGTTGACCATCACCCCTTTCGCGGTGCCCGGGTGGACGTTGTTGCCGACAATCTTGATGGTGACCGACGCAGCGTTGAAGTTCTCAAACTCCAGCTCACCGACCCCGCCACCGTCAACGGTGTACGCCCATTTCGCGCCAAACGCCTCGACGTCAAAATGCTTCGCCCCTTTGCCCACTTCTTCGTCCGGGGTGAAGGCCACATGAATATCCCCATGCGGGATTTTTTTCTGTTTCAGTACCGCCATCGCGGTCATGATTTCCGCCACACCGGCTTTGTCGTCCGCACCCAGCAGCGTTTTACCGTCAGTGGTAATAAGCGTCTGACCCAGAAGCTGGTGCAGCACCGGGAACATGACGGGTGAGAGTATTTCATCACCGATACCCAGCGCGATATCCCCGCCACGGTAGTTTTCGAGGATTTGCGGGTTCACATTCTTACCGCTGCAATCCGGGGACGTATCAACGTGAGAAATGAAACCGATGGCCGGCACCGGCTTATCAATGGTTGAAGGCAGCGTGGCCATCACCGTACCTTTCTCGCTCAGTGTGACGTTTTCCAGCCCCATATCTTCAAGCTGTTGCTGGAGCAGGCGCAGGAGCTTCCATTGCCCGTCGGTGCTCGGCACCTGACGAACACCCGGCTTCGACTGAGTATCCAGCGCGACATACTGTAAAAAACGCTCTAATAATTTATCCATGCAGCCACCCTCGCTAAACGTGACAACATTATCAATAAGCCCGAAAACACAAATATTGCGTCAGGTCACTTTTATCCCGCAAACGAGAATATTTTCATTTTTGTTTTGCTCAATTAAACGTAGCTGACAAAATCAACTTTTGGCCGTGAAAATAGATCAATGATTGGCGATTTCAGTGCTTTGCCGTAGAATGCCAGGCCTTCATCAATGTGTCAGACCCTAAGGTGGTTAATCACGAACCCCGCATCCGGAGCGCGATCCGATGCGTTGACAAGGGACAGAGTAAAAAATTGAATACACAACCGCGTTCACCCACTCCGCTGGTGCAACTGGTCGACCTTTGTAAAGGTTTTGATGGTAAAGCGGTCATTTCTGACTTTAACCTGACCATCAATCACGGCGAATTTCTCACCCTGCTCGGCCCATCCGGCTGTGGCAAAACCACCGTGCTTCGCCTGATCGCCGGGCTTGAAAGCGTTGATGTGGGCCATATCAAACTCGACGATCGGGATATCACCGACGTTCCGGCAGAACATCGCCATGTGAATACCGTCTTTCAAAGCTACGCACTGTTTCCCCACATGACCGTTTTTGACAACGTGGCATTTGGCCTGCGGATGCAGAAAACCCCGGCGGCGGAAATTGCTCCGCGCGTTACCGACGCCCTGCGAATGGTGCAACTGGAAGAGTTTGCCCAGCGCAAACCGCACCAGCTCTCCGGCGGCCAGCAGCAGCGTGTGGCCATTGCCCGCGCCGTGGTGAACAAACCGCGCCTGCTGCTGCTCGATGAGTCGCTCTCCGCGCTGGATTACAAGCTGCGCAAGCAGATGCAAAACGAACTCAAAGCGCTACAACGTAAGCTCGGTATTACCTTCGTTTTCGTCACCCACGACCAGGAAGAGGCACTGACCATGTCCGACAGGATCGTGGTGATGCGCGACGGCAAAATTGAACAGGACGGCACGCCACGGGAAATTTACGAAGAGCCGAAGAACCTGTTTGTCGCCAGTTTTATTGGCGAGATTAATATTTTCAATGCCACCGTTATCGAGCGCCTTGATGAGCAGCGCGTACGCGCCAGCGTTGAAGACCGCGAGTGCAATATTTACGTCAACTTCGCGGTAGAAAAAGGCCAGACGCTAAACGTGATGCTGCGCCCGGAAGATTTACGCGTGGAAGAGATTCACGATGTCGCTGAAGTTGAAGGATTGGTGGGTTATGTGCGCGAGCGTAACTATAAAGGGATGACGCTGGAATCGGTGGTGGAGCTGGAAAACGGCAAAATGGTGCTGGTCAGCGAATTCTTCAACGAAGATGACCCTGATTTTGACCACTCCCTGAACCAGAAAATGGCGATTAACTGGGTAGAAAGCTGGGAGGTCGTACTGGCTGATGAAGAGCACAAGTAAATTCCAGAATGTGGTGATTGCCACAATCGTCGGTTGGCTTGTGCTGTTTGTCTTTCTGCCCAACCTGATGATCATTGTTACCAGCTTTTTGACCCGCGATGATGCCCATTTTGTCGCTATGGTCTTCTCGCTGGATAACTATGCCCGTCTGCTGGACCCTCTCTATTTTGATGTGCTGCTGCACTCGCTAAATATGGCGGTGATAGCCACCCTCGCCTGCCTGGCACTGGGATACCCGTTCGCCTGGTTTCTGGCAAAATTGCCTGCCAAAGTGCGTCCGCTGCTGCTGTTTTTGCTGATTGTTCCCTTCTGGACCAACTCGCTGATTCGTATTTACGGCCTGAAGATCTTCCTCAGCACCAAAGGGTATCTGAATACCTTTTTGCTCTGGCTGGGGGTGATTGATGAGCCGATACGCGTGATGTTCACCCCTGCGGCGGTGATTATAGGACTGGTATATATCCTGTTGCCCTTTATGGTCATGCCGCTCTATTCCAGTATCGAAAAGCTCGATAAACCCTTGCTGGAAGCGGCGAAGGATCTCGGCGCCAGCAAGCTGCAGACCTTTTTGCGCATTATTATTCCGCTGACTATGCCGGGCATTATTGCCGGTTGCCTGCTGGTATTGCTGCCCGCAATGGGGCTGTTTTACGTCTCGGATCTGATGGGCGGGGCGAAAAATCTGCTGATTGGCAACGTGATCAAAAGTCAGTTTCTCAATATTCGCGACTGGCCGTTTGGCGCAGCCACCAGCATCACGCTGACCATTGTGATGGGCCTGCTGTTACTGGTTTACTGGCGCGCCGCGCGTCTGCTGGACAAAAAGGTGGAGCTGGAATGATTGGTCGACTGCTGCGCGGCGGTTTTATGACCGCCATTTATGCATACCTTTATATCCCCATCATCATCCTGATCGTGAACTCGTTTAACAGCTCGCGGTTTGGCATTAACTGGCAAGGCTTTACCACCGACTGGTACAGTCTGCTAATGAACAACGACAGTCTGCTACAAGCGGCGCAACACTCGCTGACCATGGCGGTGCTCTCTGCGACGTTTGCGACGCTTATTGGTTCGCTGACCGCCGTGGCGCTGTACCGCTATCGCTTTCGCGGCAAACCTTTTGTCAGCGGCATGCTGTTCGTGGTGATGATGTCGCCGGATATCGTTATGGCCATCTCATTGTTGGTGCTGTTTATGCTGGTGGGCATTCAGCTTGGCTTCTGGTCGCTGCTGTTCTCGCACATTACGTTTTGCCTGCCTTTCGTGGTGGTGACGGTCTATTCACGGCTGAAAGGGTTTGATGTGCGGATGCTGGAAGCGGCAAAAGATCTGGGGGCCAGCGAGCTGGTTATCCTGCGCAAAGTCATTTTGCCGCTGGCGATGCCTGCCGTGGCAGCGGGATGGCTGCTGAGCTTTACCCTGTCGATGGACGACGTGGTGGTCTCATCCTTCGTTACCGGACCGGGCTATGAAATTCTGCCACTGAAAATCTATTCCATGGTGAAAGTCGGCGTCTCACCCGAGGTGAACGCGCTGGCAACGATTCTGTTAGTTCTGTCGCTGGTGATGGTTGTCGCAAGCCAGCTGATTGCACGCGATAAAACAAAATCTCGAAGGATATTGAAATGAAAAAAATGCTTGCCGCTGTGACGCTGATGTTCGGAATGGGCGCAGCACATGCTGACGACAGCAAGACGCTCTATTTCTACAACTGGACGGAATATGTGCCGCCAGGCCTGCTGGAACAGTTCACCAAAGAGACGGGCATCAAGGTTATCTATTCGACGTATGAATCGAATGAAACCATGTATGCCAAGCTCAAAACCTATAAAGACGGCGCATACGATCTGGTGGTGCCCTCCACCTACTTCGTCGACAAAATGCGCAAAGAGGGCATGATCCAAAAGATCGATAAAACACAGCTGACCAACTTCCACAATCTCGACCCGGAAATGTTGAACAAGCCGTTTGACCCAAATAACGACTACTCCATCCCGTATATCTGGGGCGCGACGGCGATTGGTATCAACAGCGAAGAGATTGACCCTAAGACGGTGACCAGTTGGGCAGATTTATGGAAGCCAGAATATAAAAGCAGTCTGCTGCTTACCGACGATGCGCGCGAAGTCTTCCAGGTGGCGCTGCGTAAACTGGGGCTTTCCGGCAATACCACCGATCCGAAAGAGATCGAAGCGGCGTACAAAGAGCTGCAAAAACTGATGCCTAACGTGGCGGCGTTCAACTCCGATAACCCGGCGAACCCGTATATGGAAGGCGAAGTGAATCTGGGAATGGTGTGGAATGGCTCCGCGTATGTCGCCCGTCAGGCGGGCACACCGCTGCAGGTAATTTGGCCGAAAGAAGGCGGCATCTTCTGGATGGACAGCCTCTCGATTCCGGCCAATGCCAAAAACAAAGAAGGCGCGCTTAAGCTTATCAACTTCCTGCTGCGCCCGGAAATTGCGCAACAGGTAGCGGAAACCATTGGCTATCCGACGCCAAATCTGGCCGCGCGTAAATTACTGAGCCCGGAAGTGGCGAATGACAAATCGCTCTACCCGGACGCCGAGACTATCAGCAAAGGCGAATGGCAAAACGATGTCGGCAGCGCTAGTGCCATTTACGAAGAGTATTACCAGAAGTTAAAGGCGGGTCGTTGAGTTAGCGCGAGATTTCCCCTCACCCCGCCCCAAACAGCGCCGTGCTATCCTCTCTCCCCTGTGGGGGGAGGGTGAGGGGTTATTTCAAAGCCCTTTCAGCAGCTTCTCAACATATTCCGGCACTACTTCACTGGCGAGACCGTAATGCTTCTCTTCGAACTCGCTGCCGACCTGGCTCGGTTCAAGATTGAGCTCAACGGTGTGCGCGCCGTGCAGTTTGGCCTCATGGACAAAACCGGCCGCCGGATAGACATGCCCGGAAGTGCCGATAGCGATAAACACATCGGCCATTGAAATCGCATGATAAATCTCGTCCATCCCGAGCGGCATCTCGCCAAACCAGACCACGTGCGGGCGAAGCGGTGCGGGGAACTGACAGCAGTGACATTTATCTTCCGGGGTGACGTCCTGCGTCCACACCAGCACTTGCCCGCTCTGCGAGCAGCGCACTTTCAGCAATTCACCGTGCATATGGATGATATGGTGGTTGCCGGCGCGCTCGTGCAGGTTGTCGATGTTTTGCGTCACCAGCAAAAAGCGATCGCCCAGGATATCTTCCAGCTTCGCCAGTGCCAGATGCGCCGGATTTGGCGCGATCTCCGGTAGCTGAAGCTGCTGGCGGCGCGCATTATAGAAAGACTGCACCAGCTGCGGGTTGCGGGCGAAACCTTCCGGCGTTGCCACATCCTCCACGTGATGTTCTTCCCATAGCCCGTCCGCCGCGCGGAAGGTGCGAATGCCTGATTCGGCGGAGATCCCCGCCCCCGTAAGTACCACTACTCTCGGTTTTTCCATCACTTCCGGCACCACCTGGTCTCTGAAAAAGATCCGCTGGCGTAAGCGTTCACGCAAACGGCGTTTATTACGGCGAAAACAACTGAGACGATGTGACCGACGAGACTGCATATCATCCTCTCAGGACTAATCAGTAAGATGAAGGAAAGCGGCGCCACGCATGCCACCCGCATCGCCGTGACGCGCACGTTCAATGCGGGGGATCCGCGCAACCGGCAACAAATGCGGCGGTAATCGCTCCGCCAGCAACGACGTCAGGGCAGAGAAATTCGATAACCCACCGCCGAGAACCAGTAAATCCGGGTCCACAATAGTCAGTATATTCCCCAGACACACTGCCAGCAGATCAGCATAGCGCTCAACATGCGCTTTCGCCTGTGCGTCGCCCTGCTCCCAGCGAGCAATGATTTCCGGAGACGATAATGATTGATGGTAGTAATGCTGGTACAGCCAGGCAAAACCGCGACCGGACAGGTAGTTTTCGATGCAGCCCAGTTTACCGCAGCCGCAGCGCGTCAGCGGAAAATCAAAGCCCATCAGCGTCATGGCATCTACCGGCAGGCGGATATGGCCAAATTCGCCGGTAATGTAGCTGCGACCCTTAAGGGTCTGGCCGTTTGCGACAATCCCCCCACCGACGCCGGTGCCGAGGATAAGCCCCATCACAATCGGGTACTGGCGGAACTCATCGTCCCAGGCTTCGGAAAGGGCAAAACAGTTGGCGTCATTATCGAGGCGGACATCGCGTGCGAGTCTGGCGCTCAAATCTTTGCGCAGCGGTTTGCCGCTGGCAGCAGGCACATTCGCAGCATAGAGGGTGCCATCGGCGGTTTCCGGCATGCCCGGAATACCGATGCCGACGCTGCCCTGGCCACCGAAGCGCTCATCGGCTTCGGCCACCAGTTGGGCGACCGTCGTTAAAAAGGTTTCATAACTGTCTTTCGGTGTGGCGACGCGCTTTTCCCATTGCAAACGTCGGGTATCGTCAAATACCCCCAGCGCGATTTTGCTTCCGCCGATATCAAATCCGTAATACATCGCCTCTCCTTTGCTTCTTATTATTGTCCGCTCAGCACCCTCGCCGGATCGATATTGCTTGCCCGGCGCGCCGGATACCAGCTTGCCAACAGACTCAGCACCAGCGCGGTGACCAGCACATACACCACATCCAGTGCGTGTAATTCCGACGGTAAGAAATCGATAAAGTAGATATCGCCGGATAAAAATTGATGCCCAATGATTTTCTCAATCACGCTGATGATCGCGGTCAGTTGCAGTGACGCCACCACGCCGATCACCACGCCGATCACGCTGCCCAGCAGGCCCGCCAGCAGCCCATACCAGACGAAAATCGCGCGGATCAGGCCGTCTTTGGCCCCTAGCGTACGCAATACGGCGATATCGCTGCTCTTGTCTTTTACCGCCATCACCAGCGTAGAGACGATGTTGAAACAGGCGACGCCGATCACCAGCACCATCGCCAGATACATAATGGCGCGGATCATCTGAATGTCGCGGTACATGTAGCCGTACTTGCCGATCCAGCTTTTGATGTACACATAGTTATTGGTGACCTGACCAGCATTACGCACCAAGGTACTGGCGTTAAAGACGTCATTCACCTTGATAGCGATACCGGTCACGCTGCTGCCCATATCCAGGTACTGCTGCGCGTCTTCCATGGGGACCATCGCAAACGCATGGTCGAGCTGACCGCTCAGTTGCAGTACGCCGGTGACGTGCAGCCTGACGCGTTTGGGCTGCAATAATTTGTGGTCGGTGTCGGAGTTGGGGATCATGATCGACACCCAATCGCCCTGCTTCACGTTCAGCGCATCCGCGACGCCTTTACCGAGAATAATCTGTTGCTCACCCGGTTTAAAATTGCGCCAGGCGTCGGCCTGGACAAAATTCGGTAATGCGCTCAGGCGGGACTCTTGCTCCGGGTTAACCCCTTTGACCTGAATCGCCCGCAGATTGGTGCCGCTTTCCACCAGCCCGGTGAAATTAATATAGGGCGCAGCGGCGACAATGCCCGGCACTTTTTCCACTTTTGCCAGCGCGTCGTTCCAGTTATTCCACGGCTGATTCACCGGCTCGATTTCGCCATGCGGCACCACCGCCAGAATGCGGTTGTTAAGCTCACGCTCGAAGCCGTTCATCGCGCTCAGGCCGACGATCAGTACCGCCACGCCCAGCGCAATACCCACCGTCGAGATAACGGAAATCAGCGATACCATGCCGCTGCGACGACGGCCGCGGCTAAAACGCAGGCCAATCAGTAATGACAGAGGAGACGCCATCACTCAGCTCCCATCAGGGTCGTTTCGGTGCTCAGGCGGCCATCGCGCATCTCCAACTGACGGCCCATCCGTTTCGCCAGTTGCAGATCATGCGTGACCACCAGGAAGGCGGTACCCTGAGATTTGTTCAGTTCGCCCAGCAGCTGGAAGATGCTGTCTGCGTTGCGGGCATCCAGATTACCAGTCGGCTCATCCGCCAACACCAGACGCGGGTTATTCACCAGCGCACGGGCAATTGCAACACGTTGACGCTCACCGCCGGAAAGCTCAGACGGGCGGTGGCTGGCGCGATGTTCAAGCCCGACCGCACGCAGCATTTCCCGCGCCCGGACATCAATTTCCGCCGGTTGGTGTTTGCCAATCAGCAACGGCATCGCGACGTTTTCCAGCGCGGTAAAATCAGGCAGCAGGTGGTGGAACTGGTAGATAAAGCCCAGCTCGCGATTACGCAACTCCCCTTTCGCCGCCGAGGAGAGTTTGCTCAGTTGCTGGTTATCAAAGGTCACTTCGCCGGATGTCGGGGTATCCAGCCCGCCCAGCAGATGCAGCAGCGTACTTTTACCGGAACCGGAGCTGCCGACAATCGCCATCAGCTCGCCTTCACCCACGCTAAAGCTCACATCGTGCAACACGTCTGTTTGCACTTTCCCTTCCTGATAGCGTTTGCACAGGTTGTCGCATTGCAACAGGATCTTATTCATAACGTAAAGCCTCAGCGGGTTGAGTGGCGGCAGCGCGCCAGGAAGGATAAAGCGTAGACAGCAACGCGATGGCCATCGCCACCAGCGCAATAACAACGACCTGTAACGGCTCAATGGCCACCGGCAGCGCAGCGCCGTCAAGTAAAGCACCAATAATCGGCATCAGATTATTCAACTGACTGGCCAGCAGCGCACCCAGCACAGCGCCCAGCAGCGCGCCGATGATGCCCGCGCTTGCGCCCTGCACCATAAAGACCGCCATAATCTGACGCGGCGTGAGCCCCTGGGTTTGCAGGATCGCCACCTCGCCCTGTTTTTCCATCACCATCAGGCCCAGAGAGGTAATAATGTTGAAAGCCGCCACCGCGATGATCAGGCTCAACAGCAGCCCCATCATGTTTTTCTCCATGCGCACGGCCTGGAACAGCTCGCCTTTACGATCGCGCCAGTCCTGCCATTTGGTGCCCTGCGGCAACGTCTGCTGGCTCAGAACATCCACCTGCAACGGCGCATCCAGCCACAAACGCCAGCCAGTAATATTACCAGCCGGATAACGCATCAGACGGGACGCATCCTGGATATTGACCAGCATCTGGTAGTCATCCACTTCACTGCTGGCCGCAAAAGTACCGATTACGGTAAACAGACGCTGGCTGGGCAGACGGCCCATCGGGGTGAACTGGCTGGCGGACGGCACCATAACGCGAATCTGGTCGCCGCGATTAACGCCTAATTGCCCGGCTAGGCCTTCACCGAGGATCACATTGTACTGCCCGGCTTCCAGCACAGACTGCTGCACATTGACCAGGTATGGCGTCAGCGGATCTTTTTGCGCCGGATCGACTCCCAGCATCACGCCTACGGCCACGCTACGGGCGCTTTGCAGGACAACATCGCCAGTACTCAGCGGCGCAATGCGATTGACGCCCTGCAGTTTGAGCCCGCTGGCCGGTAATTGTTCAGGATTGATGGAGCCGTTCTGCGCGGTGATCACCGCCTGCGGCATCAGCCCCAGGATGTTGTTTTGCAGCTCGCGCTCAAAGCCATTCATGACCGATAGCACGGTCACCAGCGCCATCACGCCAAGCGTGATGCCAATGGTCGACAGCCAGGAAACGAAACGACCGAAGCGGTCGGCTGCACGCCCACGCATATAGCGCAGGCCGATAAAGAGAGTGACAGGCTGGTACATGAAATCCGTCTGGTTGCTGTTAGCAGACTCCGAAGTATATAAGCGAAAGCGTAGAGCGTAAATGAGTGAAACGGTAAGCGGACGTCTCAGATGGCAGGAAAAAATCCGATAAATCAAATCGCTAGTTGCGTGACTTTTGCGCGTTTCGCTTTCCGTTGATATCCCATTTTCCCCATCGCCACCTGATCTTTATCCGAAAATGGCGGAAATACAGACTGTTTACCGTTACACCCCGCCGTGAGCCAACCAGGATTAACGCCGAACTTTGAAATGCTAACGGCGAAAGACGATGAAAAAAAAGACACTATGGATCAATCAGATCAAGGGGTTATGTATCTGTCTGGTGGTTATCTATCATTCAGTTATTACGTTTTACCCCCACCTCACCACATTTGGCCACGCGTGGTCGGAAACCCTCGCCAAATGTTGGATCTACTTTAATCTCTACCTCGCGCCCTTCCGCATGCCGGTGTTCTTTTTTATCTCCGGCTACCTGATTCGACGTTATATCGATGAGGTGCCGTGGAAGGAGACTGTCGACAAGCGAATCTGGAGCATCTTTTATGTGCTTGTACTCTGGGGCGTACTGCAATGGCTGGCACTGGGCCACATCAATGACTGGCTGGCCCCCACGCGTGATTTAAGCAATGCCTCTAACGCTGCTTATGCGGACACGCCCACCGAGTTTATCCAGGGTATGCTCACCGCCAGTACCAGCCTGTGGTATCTCTACGCGCTGGTGGTTTACTTTATTTTGTGCAAGTTACTGAGCCGCTGGTCCCTCGCGGCGCTGGCCGCCATGGCGCTGCTGAGTGTCGCAATTAACTTTTTGCCTTCGCCCTGGTGGGGTATGAACAGCGTGCTGCGCAATATGATCTACTACAGCATGGGGGCGTGGTTCGGCGGCACCATTATGGACACGCTTAAGCGCATCTCTCTTCGCCGCTACGCTATTGTACTGGCGGGGGCGCTGGTGGTGGCAGTGGCACTGTGGTTTTTCAATGTCTCGCTGCCATTGAGCCTGCTGTCGGTGGTGCTGATTTTGCGTCTGTTCCGCGCGCTGGAAGAGCGCTTTGGCTCCAGTGAAAACTCGCTGCTCAATATCGTGGGTAGCAATACGCTTGCTATCTACACCACGCACCGCATCCTGATTGAAGCCTTCAGTCTGGCCTTGCTGAAACCGATGAACGCCGGGCGCTGGCCGCCTGCGTTCGAGCTGTCTATCGTATTGCTCTACCCGTTCGTGAGCCTTGTTATCTGCACACTGGTGGGCTTATGTATTCGCAAAATGTCGTCAGCAATGTTTGCCGACCTGTTTTTCACCCCGCCCGCAAAATTACTTCCGGCAACGCAGACACGATAAGCCGGCGCGTTGAGGTTGGCGAATAGTGCACAATCGCGGATAATAAAGGGATTGCGTATCAGTGATATGCCCCCATAACAAGGGGCATGTCCACAAGAGACCCAGACCCTATCTATGCCTGAACAATACCGTTATTCCCTGCCCGCCAAAGCAGGCGAGCAGCGCCAGCTTGGCGAACTGACCGACGCGGCCTGCGCGACCGAAGTCGCGGAAATCATTGAGCGCCATAAAGGTCCGGTGGTACTGATTGCGCCGGATATGCAAAATGCCCTGCGTCTGCACGATGAAATCACCCAGTTCACTGACAACCTGGTGATGAATCTCTCTGACTGGGAGACGCTGCCATACGACTGTTTCTCGCCGCATCAGGAAATTATCTCCTCACGTCTTTCCACGCTTTACCAGTTGCCCTCTATGCAGCGCGGCGTGCTGATTGTCTCGGTGAACACGCTGATGCAGCGTGTCTGCCCTCATAGCTATTTACACGGGCATGCGCTGGTCATGAAAAAGGGTCAGCGCCTGTCGCGTGACGCCCTGCGTGCACAGCTGGACAGCGCGGGCTATCGCCATGTGGATCAGGTGATGGAACACGGTGAGTACGCCACCCGTGGCGCGCTGCTGGATCTGTTCCCGATGGGGAGCGCACAGCCTTACCGTCTTGATTTCTTCGACGATGAAATCGACAGCCTTCGTCTCTTCGACCCCGACAGCCAGCGCACGCTGGAAGAGGTCGAGGCCATTAATTTACTGCCAGCCCATGAATTCCCGACGGATAAAACCGCCATCGAGCTGTTCCGCAGCCAGTGGCGCGATAAGTTCGACGTCAAACGCGACGCCGAACATATCTACCAGCAGGTGAGCAAAGGCACGCTGCCAACCGGGATTGAATACTGGCAGCCGCTGTTTTTCAGTGAGCCGTTGCCGTCGCTGTTTAGCTATTTGCCGGGCAACACATTGCTCGTCAATACAGGCGATCTGGAAAACAGCGCGGAACGCTTTAGCCAGGAGACGCAGGCGCGCTTCGAAAATCGCGGCGTGGACCCGATGCGTCCCCTTCTGGTACCGGACTTATTGTGGCTGCGGGTGGATGAACTGTTCAGCGAACTCAAACGCTGGCCGCGCGTACAACTCAAAACCGACAACCTGGCGGACAAAGCCGCCAATGTGAATCTCGGTTACCGGACACTGCCGGATCTGGCCGTGCAGGCGCAGCAAAAATCGCCGCTGGATAATTTGCGCAAGTTCCTCGAATCCTTCACCGGGCCGGTGGTCTTTTCGGTGGAAAGCGAGGGACGTCGCGAAGCACTGGGGGAATTACTTGCCCGTATCAAGGTGGCACCGAAGCGGATTACCCGACTCGATGATGCAGAGAATGCCGGGCGCTATCTGATCATTGGCGCAGCTGAACATGGTTTTATCGACACGCTGCGTAACCGGGCGCTGATTTGTGAAAGCGATCTGCTGGGCGAGCGCGTTGCCCGTCGCCGCCAGGATACGCGTCGCACCATTAACCCCGACACGCTGATTCGTAACCTCGCCGAATTGCACCCCGGCCAGCCGGTGGTCCACCTGGAGCACGGCGTTGGGCGCTATGCGGGGATGACAACCCTCGAGGCGGGCGGCATCAAAGGGGAATACCTGATGCTGACCTATGCCGGGGATGCCAAACTGTATGTGCCGGTTTCGTCGTTACATCTGATCAGCCGCTATGCCGGGGGCGCTGAGGACAACGCTCCGCTGCACAAACTGGGCGGTGACGTCTGGGCGCGCGCGCGGCAAAAAGCGGCGGAAAAAGTCCGCGATGTGGCGGCAGAATTGCTCGATATCTACGCCCAGCGCGCCGCCAAGTCCGGTTTTGCGTTTAAACACGATCGCGAACAGTATCAGCTTTTCTGCGACAGCTTCCCGTTTGAAACCACGCCAGATCAGGCGCAGGCTATTAACGCGGTGTTAAGTGATATGTGTCAGCCACTGGCAATGGACCGCCTGGTGTGCGGCGATGTCGGCTTTGGTAAAACCGAAGTGGCGATGCGCGCCGCCTTCCTCGCCGTCGAAAACAACAAGCAGGTGGCGGTACTGGTGCCGACAACCCTGCTCGCTCAGCAGCATTTCGACAACTTCCGCGACCGCTTCGCCAACTGGCCGGTGCGCGTGGAAATGCTCTCGCGTTTTCGTAGCACGAAAGAGCAGACGCAAATACTGGAACAGGCGGCTGAGGGTAAAATCGATATTCTTATCGGCACCCATAAGCTGCTGCAAAGCGACGTGAAATGGAAAGATTTGGGGCTGCTGATTGTCGATGAAGAGCACCGTTTCGGCGTGAGGCATAAAGAGCGAATCAAAGCGATGCGCTCTGACGTGGATATCCTCACGCTGACCGCCACCCCGATCCCGCGTACGCTGAATATGGCCATGAGCGGCATGCGCGATCTGTCGATCATTGCGACGCCACCCGCGCGCCGTCTGGCGGTGAAAACCTTCGTTCGCGAATACGACAGCCTGGTGGTCCGCGAGGCGATCCTGCGTGAAGTGCTGCGCGGTGGGCAGGTCTACTATCTCTATAACGACGTTGAAAACATTCAGAAAGCTGCCGACAGACTGGCAGAGTTGGTGCCGGAAGCGCGTATTGCCATCGGTCACGGGCAGATGCGTGAACGTGAACTGGAACGGGTGATGAATGATTTCCACCACCAGCGCTTTAATGTGCTGGTGTGCACCACCATCATCGAAACCGGGATCGACATCCCCACCGCAAACACCATTATTATTGAGCGTGCCGATCACTTTGGCCTTGCGCAGCTCCACCAGCTGCGTGGACGCGTGGGACGTTCGCACCACCAGGCCTATGCCTGGCTGCTGACCCCGCATCCAAAAGCGATGACCCCCGATGCGCAAAAACGGCTGGAAGCCATCGCCTCGCTGGAAGATTTGGGTGCCGGTTTCGCCCTCGCCACCCACGATCTGGAGATCCGCGGCGCTGGCGAGCTGTTGGGTGAAGATCAGAGCGGATCAATGGAAACCATCGGCTTTTCGCTGTACATGGAGCTGCTGGAAAACGCGGTCGATGCGCTCAAGGCCGGACGCGAGCCGTCGCTTGAAGATCTCACCAGCCAGCAGACGGAAGTCGAGCTGCGCATGCCTTCCCTGCTGCCGGATGATTTTATTCCCGACGTCAACACGCGCCTCTCGTTCTATAAACGCGTTGCCAGTGCAAAAAGTGAAAATGAGCTTGATGAGATCAAAGTGGAATTAATTGACCGCTTTGGCCTGCTGCCCGACGCTGCGCGAAACCTGCTGGATATTGCGCGTCTGCGTCAACAGGCGCAGAAGCTGGGGATACGTAAGCTCGAAGGGAATGAAAAAGGCGGTACCATTGAGTTCAACGAGAAGAACCATGTTAACCCGGCATGGCTTATCGGCCTGCTGCAAAAGCAGCCGAAACACTTCCGCCTTGATGGCCCGACGCGCCTGAAATTCTTCCAGGAGCTGACGGAACGCAAAACCCGTATGGACTGGGTGCGCAGCTTCATGCAACAGCTGGAAGAAAACGCCATCGCATAATGCCTCTGCGGGCCAGCTATCATGGCTGGCCCGTTTATTTTCCTGAATATTTACAAACACTTTCACTCCTCCAGGACTTCCCGACACTTCCTGCGGCCATAATTCCATAACGCAGATCTATCAAAATAACCTTATTATTTACATGGATTATGGTAATGATTAAACATTCACAATTTATCCTCTGGGCGATGTTCCTCGCCGCCTCGCTGGTCTTACCGGCGAAAGCCAATACCTGGCCTTTGCCGCCCCCCGGTAGCCGGGTGGTCGGTGAAAACCGCTATCACGTGGTGGAAAACGATGGCGGCTCGCTGGAAGCGATTGCCAAAAAATACAATGTCGGTTTCCTGGCATTACTGCAGGCCAACCCCGGCGTCGATCCTTATGTTCCCCGTCCGGGTAATGTGCTGACGATCCCGCTGCAGACCTTGCTGCCAGACGTGCCGCGTGAAGGCATTGTTATCAATCTGGCCGAACTGCGTCTCTACTATTACCCGCCGGGTAAAAACGAGGTGACGGTCTACCCTATCGGCATCGGCCAACTCGGTGGCGATACGCTGACACCGACGATGGTGACGACCGTTTCCGACAAACGCGCCAATCCAACCTGGACGCCTACCGCCAATATCCGCGCACGCTATAAAGTACAAGGAATAGATTTACCGGCGGTTGTCCCTGCCGGGCCGGAAAACCCGATGGGCCACCATGCCATTCGCCTTGCCGCGCACGGTGGCGTCTACCTGATTCATGGGACCAACGCTGATTTTGGCATTGGCATGCGCGTGAGCTCTGGCTGTATTCGTCTGCGCGATAACGACATTGCCGCATTGTTCAGCGTGATCACGCCAGGTACACGCGTGAATATTATCAATACGCCAATCAAAGCGTCTGTTGAACCTGACGGCACGCGGCTGGTAGAAATCCATCAGCCGCTGTCTAAATCCATCGATGACGACCCTAAAACATTACCAATTGTACTTAACGCCAGCATGCAGGCCTTCAAAGACTCGCCGCAAAGCGCGAGTGAGGTGATAGTACGTGCAATTGAAGTACGATCCGGCATGCCGGTGGATGTCACCCGCCACATCAGCGTGCAGCAACAATCCCTGTAATTTTCTGGTAGTAAAATAAATATCCTCCGGCATAGCCGGAGGTTTTTCTGATGCGCCTATAAGGCTCTCTTACCAGCCGCGCCCTAACAG
>NZ_CBFFRL010000080.1:0-21964 GCF_965644215.1 Phytobacter sp. V69 | reverse complement strand
GATTCAGGCAACCGTCTGTGGTGTTTGCAGAGCTAAGATTGGCGGCTTAGCGTTGCACTTCGGAGTTGAATCCGCCGCTGAATACAAATGAGTCACTGGATAAATCGGAGTTGCAAAAAAGCTTTGAAGCTCTGAACGTTCATTATTCACGAAATGGTAAAGGCCTCTGGCATTACCATAAATACGACACGCCGGACAAAAGCGGTCGTTACACCAAAATGTCAGGATACATGCTGAGCGCTGACATTATTTACAGAAAAGGAACTTGTCCACCGGACAGTTTATGGCTTGCACGAAGAAATTAATACTATTGCTTAAGTCAGAATAACAATATACGAGGTGAATATGAACAATGCATTTGAACAAGTGCTGGATGATTATTTTTTCAGTAAATCTTTGCGCCCGGCTACGGAGTGGAGCTACAGGAAGGTAGTCAGATCATTCATTTCCTTTAGCGGTGAAGGTATTTCACCTGAGCAGGTTGATAAAACGCTGGTTTTAACGTGGCGCCGAAAAATTATCCATGAGGAAGGACTGAGCAGAACGACATGGAATAATAAAGTGACGCATATGCGCGCTATATTTAATCACGCCATCGTTAATGGGCTTGTAACGATGAGGGAAAATCCTTTCAACGGGGTAATTACCCGACCCGATGTCAAACGCAAAAAAACACTGACTGATGTACAGATGAATAAAATTTATCTGCACATGCAGGCGAGGGAAGAGGATGAACGGACTGGTATGATGGAGTTAAGAAAAAGCGCCTTACGGCCAGCATGGTTCTGGTTAACGGTACTGGATGCATTGCGGAGAACAGGAATGCGCCAGAACCAGCTGCTGCACATTCGCCTGGAGGATGTAAATTTTGAGCACCGATGGATTAATCTCCGGCCTGAGGGTTCCAAGAACCATAAGGAACACCGGGTTCCGATTACTGAAAACCTACGACCCAGACTTGAAAGGCTCTATAACCTTTCCCTTGAGCGTGGCGCGAAGATGCAGGACCAGTTGTTTAATCTTTCTCGCTTTGATGGCCGGAAGAATGAAATCAGTAGCAACATGGATTATCCGCCGTTGCGTGCGTTTTTCAGACGACTTTCACGAGAATGCGGTTTTACAGTCAGTCCGCACAGGTTCCGACACACCATCGCGACTAACCTGATGCGTTTGCCGGATCGTAACCTGAAGATGGCACAGGACCTGCTGGGTCATTCAACACCGGCGGTCACGCTGGAGTATGTTGAAAGTGACCTGGATAAGGTCCGGGACATGCTGGAGGAGCTGGATGCGGCATAAGACTAATCTTAAGTTAAATCTAAGTTGATGAAATTAAAAATGGAAAAAAAAGGGATGTTTGCTTTACAAAAGATTGACACAGGGAAGATCTGAGGGTAAATACGTTCGTGAAGTAAATTGTGGACGTGAGAAATCCAGAGGATGGTTGGAACATCCTCTGGATTTAAGTCCCGTGTTCAACTGATGCGGTAACACAACTACCATCATCATGCCGTCTGGGGACTACTGTCTTGCCCGTTAAGGATCTCATCTCTTAACGAACAGGCTCTGAAGAAGTGGTGCCCGGACTCGGAATCGAACCAAGGACACGGGGATTTTCAATCCCCTGCTCTACCGACTGAGCTATCCGGGCAACGGGGCGCATTAAAACCGATTCGCCTCGCCTCGTCAACGAAATTTCTTCAAATCGTTGCAGACTGCACAATCTATCACCACTTTGCAGATGATGCACGTGAACTCAGGCAAAAAATGCTGTCCACAGGGCTGAAAGCGGCATCGCAAGTACCAGAGCTGGCAGCATATTGGCGACGGCAAACATCTTGATACCACAAATTCGCAGCCCCGTTGCCAGCAGCAAAATCCCGCCGACGGCGGTGAAATCGCCCATCATTGCAGGCGTGGTTAACGGCAAAATCAGCGTGGCACAGGTGGCGAGCGTCAGCTGAATAATAAGCATCGGCACGGAGATGATCGCCACGGCGAAACCTAATGACGTGGCGAAAATTACCGCCGTGAAGAAATCGAGAAACGCTTTGGCAATCAGGATGCTGGGGTCGCCGGTCATCCCCTCGCGCATTGCGCCAAAAATCCCGGTGCCGCTGGCGCAAAAGAGAATAATGATCGCCACCAGGCTTTGGATAAAGGATTCGTGCGTTTCGATGGCATGGTTAATTGCACGGCGCTTTTGCCCTAATTTACTCAGACTGTTCACCAGGCCGCTGATGCCGCGCTCCACATAACACAGTTCGCCTATCAGTGTGCCCACCAGAGTGGCCAGCACCATCACCGGCAGGTTGACGCATTTAATGACCAGCAGAATGCCGATACCCAGCGACGCCAGGCCAAAAATGGAGGGCATAGAGGAGCGAACCCGCTCCGGCAGGCGGTGGCTCAGTAGCGCACCTATCGTTCCCCCCAGTAAAACGGCGGCGGCATTGATAAAAGGTCCAGTTAACAAGTTTTTTCTCCAGAGGTTTTGCGAACTCAACTGCATAGTATGGCGCAGATAAGCACATTATTATGCTCCAATAATGCGGGCGCTGATTCTATTTATCTTTTAAATATAATTAGTTAGATAAATCATTCAAAACGCAATTGCATTATGTTGCATTTGGTTGGCGCTTCGTTAGTTGCACCTGTGAAAAAATGATGACATGATTGCGCGAAATTTCTTCTCAACCTCACGGGACTGCCTGGGATGACACGACTTTCATCACTCAGACATATTCATCGCGTACTTTTGCGCATGTTCACCCGTTCAATTTTATCCCATACTTCACTCACCATGCGGTGAGGCTATCGTACGCTCACTTCAGGACAACATTAAAATCAGAGTGTATCTGCTTTTACTGATGTCTGGCGGTCGGAGCGGGTTCCAGTCAGACACGTTCGTTGGGTAAGGCGCTTGCTTTGCCCGGGGTCTTTTCTTCCCCTGAAACGGGTATCTGTGCTTATGAAAACAATGAAAATTGCCGTCAGCCGCGAGCTGATCTCCACCCTGTCTACCCACCGCGAAATGGTGACGCTGGACAGTACCGATTTTACGGATGTGGCGGCAGTCGTCATTACGCTGGCGGAAAGCCGTAGCGGCATTCTGGCCTTGCTCAAACGGACGGGCTTTAACGTGCCGGTTTTCTTATTTGACCAGACGTCGGATGAAACGCCTGATGGCGTTACGGCGGTGATCAATGGCAAAGAGCAGGACTGGCTGGAGCTCGAAACCGCCGCCTGTGACTATGAAGATAATCTGCTGCCGCCGTTTTTCGATACGCTGCGCCAATATGTCGAGATGAAAAACGACACCTTCGCGTGTCCAGGCCATCAGCACGGTGAATTCTTTAAAAAGCATCCGGCGGGTCGACAGTTCTATGATTTCTTTGGCGAAAACGTCTTTCGTGCCGACATGTGCAACGCCGATGTGAAGCTGGGCGATCTGCTCATTCATGAAGGTTCAGCCAAACATGCGCAGAAATTCGCGGCCAAAGTTTTCAACGCCGACAAAACCTACTTTGTGTTGAATGGTACCTCTGCGGCTAACAAAGTGGTGACCAACGCGCTGCTGACCCGCGGCGATCTGGTGCTGTTCGACCGTAACAACCACAAATCTAACCACCACGGTGCGCTGATCCAGGCGGGTGCTACGCCGGTGTATCTCGAAGCCTCGCGCAACCCGTTTGGCTTTATCGGTGGCATTGACGATCACTGTTTTGATGAAAAATACCTGCGCGAACTGATCTGCGAAGTGGCACCGGACAAAGCGAATCAGCCGCGCCCGTTCCGCCTGGCGGTGATCCAGCTCGGCACCTATGACGGCACGATCTATAACGCCCGCCAGGTGATCGACAAAATCGGCACCCTGTGTGACTACATCCTGTTTGATTCCGCATGGGTGGGCTACGAACAGTTTATTCCGATGATGGCGGACACCTCGCCGTTGCTGCTGGAGCTCAACGAAAACGATCCGGGGATTTTCGTTACCCAGTCCGTACATAAGCAGCAGGCCGGTTTCTCGCAAACGTCGCAGATCCATAAAAAGGATAACCACCTGCGCGGCCAGGCGCGTTTCTGCCCGCATAAGCGCCTGAACAATGCCTTTATGCTGCACGCCTCAACCAGCCCGTTCTATCCGCTGTTCGCGGCGCTCGATATCAACGCCAAAATCCATCAGGGTGAAAGCGGTCGTCGCCTGTGGGCGGAGTGTGTGGAAGTGGGGATCGAGGCGCGTAAGTCGATTATCGCTAATTGCAAAATGATCCAGCCGTTTGTGCCGCCGGTGATCGCCGGGCGTCCGTGGCAGGATCATCCGACCGATATCATTGCCCGTGAGCGTCGCTTCTTTAGCTTTGAGCCGGGCGCCCACTGGCACGGTTTTGAAGGCTACGCGCAGGATCAATACTTTGTTGATCCCTGCAAGCTGTTGCTGACTACGCCAGGGATCGACGCGCACACCGGTGAGTACACGGAGTTTGGGATCCCGGCGACGATCCTTGCCAACTACCTGCGCGAGAACGGTATTGTGCCGGAAAAATGCGATCTTAACTCGATTCTGTTCCTGCTGACCCCGGCGGAAAGCACGGCGAAAATGGCGCATCTGGTGGCCATGTTATCGCAGTTTGAGCAGCATATTGAAGACGATACGCCGCTGGCGGCTGTTCTGCCGACCATCTCCAACAAGTACCCGGTGCGTTATCGCGACTACACGATCCGCCAGCTGTGCCAGGAGATGCATGACCTGTACGTCAGTTTTGATGTGAAGGATCTGCAAAAAGAGATGTTCCGTAAGGAGAGCTTCCCGACCGTGGCGGTTAACCCGCAGGATGCCCATCAAGAGTATATTCGCGGCAACGTGGATCTGGTGCGTATCAGCGAGGCCGAAGGGCGCATTGCCGCCGAAGGCGCGCTGCCATACCCGCCGGGCGTGCTGTGCGTAGTACCGGGCGAAGTGTGGGGCGGGGCGGTGCAACGCTACTTCCTGGCACTGGAAGAGGGCGTCAATTTGCTGCCAGGCTTCTCGCCGGAACTGCAGGGGGTTTACTCCGAGACGGATGCCGACGGGATTAAGCGGTTGTACGGGAATGTGCTGAAGCAGTCCTCAGCGGTCTGATGCCCTCACCCCGGCCTCGCCCTTGAGGGCGACAGGTAGCCCGGATAAGGCGTTTACGCCGCTATCCGGGAGGGGCTATGAACGGCAAATATCCCGGATGTCGCTTCGCTAATCCGGGCTACGTCCAGGAGAGGGAGAAAAGCGAGCTCGATCGGTCCCCTCGCCCTTGAGGGCGACAGGTAGTCCGGATAAGGCGTTTACGCCGCCATCCGGGAGGGGCTATGAACGGCAAATATCCCGGATGGCGCTTCGCTAATCCGGGCTACGTCCAGGAGAGGGAGAAAAGCGAGCTCGATCGGTCCCCTCGCCCTTGAGGGCGACAGGTAGCCCGGATAAGGCGTTTACGCCGCTATCCGGGAGGGGCGATGAACGGCAAACATCCCGGATGGCACTTCGCTAATCCAGGCTACGTTCAGGAGAGGGAGAAAAGCGTTCCCTTGCCCCTTTGGGGAGAGGGTTAGGGTGAGGGGGAAACGCGCACAAACCCTACACACTGTCACCCGTACGCCGGTACATCCGGCGCGGATGACCAATCTTGCCGTACTGCATCTCGACCGATAAAAAGCCGGACTCTACGCCGTGCTCCAGGTAGCGGCGGGCGGTGGTCTAACTGAGCCCCGTCTCCGTTACCACTTCATCCACGGAAAAACAGCGCTCGCCGGATTCGCTAAACAGCGTCTGCACGCGGGCCAGCGTATTCTCCTCAATCCCTTTACTGCCGCTATCCAGCCGGTAATTTTTGGCCTGCAGCTGATACAGCGAATCCACGTTCTGCTGATCGACAATCTTCCACACCCTTTGCTGCTCGGCGAACTGCACAAAACGCTCCAGCGACTGACTCAGACGCTTCCACGACACCGGTTTCAGAATGTAGTCGAAGGCACCGTTACGAATGGCCTGGCTACAGGTATCCATATCGCTGGCGGCCGTAATGAAGATAACCGAACAGTTGGCGCGAATGATCATCGGGTCGCCAATTAGCGTGATCCCTTTGCCGTCCGGCAGATAATTATCGAGCAACACCAGCTGTGGCTGCTTACTGATGAGCTGCGCCTGCGCGTCCGCCAGCGAGGTGGCAATGCCCACCAGACGCAAATGCGGGTGCTTGCTGATAAGCTCCGCATGCAGCTGAGCGAGCTCGTTTTCATCTTCTACTATCAGCACATCTATCTGTTCATGTCGCATAATTCTGATCTTCCAGAGTCGGAGCGGGGCGTTGTACGTGACCCGTTTCAGGAATAAATAATGAGAAAATCGTTCCGCGCGGCGCGTTATCAGAAACTTCGATGGTGCCGCCTACCTGCGTGACATAGCTGGAGATCAGATACAGGCCGATGCCATGATCGCCGTTGCGTTTCGTCGTCATCCCACGGTCAAAAATGCGATCCCGGATGGCCGGGTCGATCCCGACGCCGCGATCGGCCACTTCAATAATCAGTTCGCGCTCATTTTGTAGGATCAGGACCTCGACGGGATCGTGCGGCAATTCGGCGCGTTGTGTGGCTTCAATAGCGTTATCCAACAGATTGCCAATAATCGATATCAGTTCGGCCTCAACCAGCAGATGCGCCGGGCGCGCCATCTGGCAGCCAGGGTCAAAGGCCAGCTCCACCCCTTTTTCTCTGGCGCGGGCCGCTTTACCCAGCAGCAAACCACAGAGCGTAGGAGAATAAAAACGTGACGAAATAAAATCGAGCAGCTCTTGGGCATGCTCCGATTGGGCCTGAATATAGCGTATCGCCTCGTCGTAACGCTCCATATGCAGCAGGCCGGACAGGGTCGTCATACGGTTAAGCTGCTCGTGGCGCATGATGCGCAGGTTATCGACATAGCGCTTCACCTGGCTCAACTGAGCGCTGAGGCTGTCGATTTCATTGCGGTCGCGGAAGGTGATCACCCAGCCCTGCAGCTTATCTTCCAGCATGATGCGCACGCGACTGGCAATGACCGTAACATGGTTAAAGCGACAAATCTCATCGTGGGTATCTTTTTCCAGCATCGCATTGCGGGAAAAGAACGTCACCGGTGGAATCACCTCGGTGATTAGCTGTCCCCGCAGCTCACGCGTGGGCTGACTCAGGCTAAGCAAGGTTCGCGCCGCCTGGTTGATTACCTCGATGCGCAGATTGCGGTCGATGGCGATCACCCCTTCGTAAATCGACTCCATCATCGCTTTTTGCTGACGCACCAGCAGGCCAATTTCTCGCGGCTCCAGGGAGAAGATCTGCTTTTTGATACTGCGGGTAAAGAACCACGAAAAGATAAACAGCGCCGCTAGCAACAGTACGGCGGCAATAAAGATATTGATGGCTTTGCCCAAGGTAATGGTATCGAGATAGCTGGTGAGATAGCCGACAGAAACAATACCGATGACCTGACCCGCGTCATTAAATATCGGGGCCTTACTGCGCAGGGATATTCCCAGACCGCCCTGGCGAATCGTGGTCAGACTTTTTCCCTGCAAAACTTCCTGATTATCACCACCGACCAGGGTGGTGCCCACCCGGTCATCATAAACAGAATGAAACAGGTGAATGCCTTTATTATCGCCAATAACAATAAAGCTGGCATCACTGCGATCAACTACCTGCTGCATAAATTTATCAATCGCCGGAATATCTTTTTCAGCAACGGACTTGCGTAAATTAGGAATTATCGCTATTTCTTCAGCTTGTATTTTTGCTCGTGTGCTCATTTCCTGATAAAGCTGGCGACCGACATCGATATAATAATAACCACCCAGTAAGACGAACAAACCGGAGAAGAACAGCACCAGCGAAATAAAGAGCTTAATCTGGAAAGAGACTTTCATGGTGTGGTACGCACAGAGCAACAAAAACAGTAATGTAACATCTTTCGCGTTGAAGGTGGCGAGTTTACTGGAAACTTGTGATCCCTTGCACACCAGGCGGTGACTGGCGGCGTTAAAGAAACAAAGTTTTTTTGGAAATGTTATTAAGTTGTATTTTTATATAAAAAACCATAAAAACCACGGAAATAATTACGGCATTAATCACACTAAATAAAAGAAACCATAAAAACCATAGGTGCCATTAAAACTTCGGTTTTATTATGCGGCTCCTCACATATTGTAGACAACCGGCCCTTTACTCTTACACTGCAAAATAACCAAGGGGCTTAATTATGAGCACAACTGACGATTCTTTTTCTATTACCTCTGAATCGCTGTCGATTCAAAAACCATCTTTAAAAGATAGATGGTGGCATATCATGGATACCTGGAAAGTCGGGATTATTCCATTGCCGCTTTTTGTTCTGGCTGGTGCATTAATCGCCATTGACTGTCTGGGTGGTAAATTACCCAGCGACATCGTCGTAATGGTCGCAACGCTGGCGTTCTTCGGCTTCGCCTGTGGTGAATTCGGTAAGCGTCTGCCCATCATAGGTAAACTGGGTGCGGCGGCGATTTGCGCCACCTTCATTCCGTCCGCCATGGTCTATTACGGCCTGCTGCCGGATGTGGTTGTTGAGTCCACCACCAAGTTCTACAAATCCACCAACATTCTGTACCTCTACATCTGCTGCATTATCGTGGGCAGTATCATGAGCATGAATCGCACCACGCTGATTCAGGGCTTCCTGCGTATTTTCTTCCCGATGCTGTGCGGTGAAATTGCCGGCATGATCGTGGGGATGGGCGTTGGTATGCTGCTCGGTCTCGAACCGTTCCAGATCTTCTTCTTTATTATTCTGCCGATCATGGCGGGTGGTGTCGGTGAAGGTGCGATTCCGCTCTCTATCGGTTATGCCACTATTCTACATATGGATCAGGGTGTTGCGCTCGGTCGCGTACTGCCGATGGTGATGCTCGGTGGTCTGACTGCCATCATTATCTCTGGCTGCCTGAACCAACTGGGTAAACGCTTCCCGCACCTGACCGGTGAAGGCCAGTTGATGCCTGACCGTGCGAATACCGATGAAAAAGCGGCCCCTGCTGCGCCTGCGTTCAGCGGTAAAGCAGACGTGACCACCATTGCTTCCGGTGCGCTGCTGGCGGTACTGCTGTACATGCTGGGTATGCTGGGCCACAAACTGATTGGTCTGCCTGCGCCGGTTGGCATGCTGTTCATGGCGGTGCTGGTCAAACTGGTTCACGGCGTATCGCCGAAAATCCTCGAAGGTTCTCAGGTCGTTTACAAATTCTTCCAGACTTCCGTGACCTACCCAATCCTCTTTGCTGTCGGCGTGGCTATCACCCCGTGGCAGGAGCTGGTACACGCGTTCACCCTGACGAACCTGTTGGTTATCGTCAGCACCGTGACCACGCTGGTTGCCACTGGCTTCTTCGTGGGTAAAAAAATCGGTATGCACCCGATTGATGTCGCCATCATCTCCTGCTGTCAGAGCGGGCAGGGTGGCACCGGGGATGTTGCCATTCTCACTGCAGGTAACCGTATGAGCCTTATGCCGTTTGCGCAGATTGCTACCCGTATTGGTGGCGCAATCAACGTCTCGGTATCGCTGCTGGTACTTGGCAACTTCCTCGTCTGATTCATGTGTTACAGGAACTGATATGAAACTCGCAAGCTTTGTCCATCAGGGGATCCGTAGTTACGGGATCGTGAAAGCGGATGGTGTGGTCGATCTGGGACGTCGTCTGGGGGATCGCTACAGCGATTTGAAATCGCTGCTCGCCGCCGACGCGTTAAATGAAGCCCAGCAGTTGTCCGGTGAAAAATCGGATCTGAGCTTCGATGCACTGGAATTTTTACCGGTGATTGATAACCCAGGAAAAATTCTTTGCGTCGGCATGAACTACGCCGACAAACGCAAAGAGTTCGACCAGCACAACCCGGCACCGACGCTGTTCGTTCGTTTCGCCGATTCACAAACGGGTCACCAGACCCCGGTACTCAAACCACGCCATTCCAGCGAATTTGATTACGAAGGCGAACTGGCGGTGATCATCGGTAAAAGCGGTGAGGATATCTCCCGCGAAGAAGCATTGAGCCACGTTGCCGGTTACAGCTGCTACATGGACGGTTCTGCACGTGACTGGCAGCACACCTGGTTCACCGCCGGTAAAAACTGGCGGCAGACCGGTGCATTCGGTCCGTGGATGACCACGGCGGATGAGATCCCTGACCCGCATCAACTGGCGATCCGCACCTGGCTGAATGGCCGCATGGTGCAGGAAGACAATACCGCCAGCATGATCCACAAGGTGGCAGAGCTTATCGAGTACATCAGTACCTTTACCCGCCTGAATGCCGGCGACGTGATCATCACCGGTTCACCGGGTGGTGTCGGCAAAAAACGCACCCCGCCGCTGTTCATGCACGCCGGGGATCGCATTGAAGTGGAGATCGAAAACATCGGTCATCTCAGCAATGTGATCGCGGATGCGCCAATGCAGCAGTCACTGGCGGCGATGCACTAAGGAAGCGGTGAAATCATGCAAGCACAACTCCCCATCGATTTTCGCGTCGCAGACGTTGCCAGCGGATCGCAGCGTTTTATGCAGATCCGCTCGTTGCTCGCGGACAGCGGCCTGGGCCTGGACAGCGATATCACGACCTTCGTTGAAGCCTGGTCCGGTACCCGGCTGGTGGGTTGTGCGGGCCTGACCGCCAATGTCATCAAATGTGTTGCGGTGGATGAAGCCCTGCGCGGTGAAAACCTCAGCGCACGTTTGCTGGCAGAAGTAGAACATCTGGCGCTGGCTCGGGGCCATTTTCATCTGTTTCTGTGTACGCGCCCCTGTAACAAGGAGCGCTTTGCGCACAGCGGATTCTGGCCTATCGCGCAGAGCGGCAACAACGCGGTGTTAATGGAAAACACGCCGTCTGGTATCAGCCGCTACTGCCGCTCATTGCAGCCTTATCGCGTGGCCGGAAAGCGTATCGGGGCGATTGTGATGAACGCCAACCCCTATACGCTCGGCCACCGCCACCTGGTGGAGCAGGCCGCATTTTCTTGTGATCACTTACATGTGTTCGTGGTGCAGGAAGATGCCTCCTTTTTCCCGTTTACCGCGCGCCTGAAGATGGTGAAAGCGGGCGTGGCGCATCTGCCCAATGTCACCGTGCACGAAGGCTCGGAGTACATCATTTCCAGAGCCACCTTCCCGGCCTATTTCCTTAAAGAGACCGGGAAAGTGCAGCAGGCGTGGAGCGAAATCGATCTGCTGATTTTCCGCAACTACATTGCGCCCGCGCTGGGCATCACTCATCGCTTTATCGGATCCGAGCCGTTTTGCGATATCACCCGTCAGTACAACCAGACCATGCACAGCCTGCTGGCGGGAGCCGTTGAGGTGGTTGAGATCCCGCGTATCAAAGCGACGGGCAACGCCATTTCAGCCTCGGAAGTTCGGCGTTTACTGAAAACGCAGCAGTTTTCCCGTATTCGGGAAATCGTACCGGATACCACTTTCGCGCACCTTGAATCGCACTACAGCGCGGAAGTCGCTTAAAAAACTCAGGACATAAAATATGAAAATTGTTAGGGAGGCGCTGGCCGGGACCATGGAATCCAGCGACCTGATGGTGAAAATAGCCCCTGCCGAAGGTGAGCTGGACATCGTCATCCACAGTGAAGTGATTAAGCAATTCGGCGACCAGATTCGTCAGGTCGTAGCCACCACGCTCCGTAATATGGATGTCTACCAGGGCGTCATCATTATCGAAGACAAAGGTGCGCTGGATTGCGTTATCCGTGCCCGTCTGCAAAGCGCCATTCTGCGTGCCAGCGACAGTGACAATATTAACTGGGAGAAACTGCTATGAAAAAGCTCCGTCGTAGCAAGCTGTTTCTCCCCGGCGCCAATGCCGCCATGCTCTCCACCGCCTTTATCTACCGACCAGACTCCATCATGTTCGATCTGGAAGATGCGGTCGCTCTGCGTGAAAAAGATACTGCCCGCGTGCTGGTGTTCCACGCCCTGCAACACCCGATGTACAAAGACATCGAAACCGTGGTGCGCATCAACCCGCTGAATACCCCGTTTGGTCTGAAAGATCTGGAAGCCGTGGTCCGTGCTGGTGTAGACGTCGTTCGTCTGCCAAAGACCGACACGCCGGAAGATATCTACGAGCTGGAACGCCACCTCGAACGCATTGAAATGGAATGCGGTCGTGAACTGGGATCGACCCGCGTGATGGCGGCGATCGAGTCTGCGGTCGGCGTAATCAACGCCGTGGCGATTGCCCGCAGTTCCCAGCGCCTGATCGGTATTGCGCTGGCGGCGTTCGACTACGTGATGGACATGCAAACAGAACGCGGCGACGGTACCGAACTGTTCTACGCCCGTTGTGCCGTACTGCACGCCGCACGCGCCGCCGGCATCGATGCCTTTGACGTGGTGTGGTCCGATTTGAACGACGAAGCAGGCTTCCTGCGTGAAGTCGACCTGATCCGCAAAATGGGCTTTAACGGTAAGTCGCTGATCAACCCGCGTCAGATCGATCTGCTGCACAACGCGTATGCACCAACCCAGCAGGAAGTGGATCACGCCAAACGCGTGATTGAAGCCGCAGAAGAGGGCGAACGTAACGGGCTCGGCGTGGTCTCGCTGAACGGCAAAATGATCGACGGCCCCATCATTAACCACGCGCAGGTTGTACTCGAACGTGCCGCTGCGTCCGGCGTGCGTCGGTAAGGACAGAACAATGAATCAGACAGAGCTTCTCCACGTTAACTTTCCGCATCTGCGCGATTTAAAACCGTTTGATACGGCCCACAGCGCAACGCCCTGGCTTGCCGATGTCGAAAGCAAACATAACCGTAAACTGTGCGCCACTCTTGAAGACGCCATTGCCCGTAGCGGCCTGAAAGACGGGATGACCATTTCGTTCCATCACGCGTTTCGTGAAGGCGACCGGGTGATTAACAACGTCGTGGCGACCCTGGCGCGTCTGGGTTTTAAAGACCTGACGCTAGCCTCCAGTTCGCTGATGACCTGTAACGACAGCCTGATTGAGCACATTCAGAATGGCGTGATCACCCGTATCTACACCTCCGGGATGCGCGGCAAGCTGGCGGATGCGATTTCCCACGGCCTGATGAAAGAGCCGGTACAGATCCACTCCCACGGTGGCCGCGTGAAATTGCTACAGGACGGCGAGCTGAACATTGACGTCGCTTTCCTCGGCGTACCGTGCAGCGACGAGTTTGGTAACGCCAACGGCACCCAGGGGAAATCCGCCTGCGGTTCATTGGGTTACGCGATGGTCGACGCGCAGTTCGCTCACAAAGTGGTGCTGCTGACCGAAGAGCTGGTGCCGTTCCCGAACATGCCAGCCAGCCTGGTGCAGGATCAGGTGGATTACATCGTGCAGGTCGAGAGCGTGGGTGACCCGGCGAAAATCAGCGTTGGTGCAGCCCGGGTGACCAGCAACCCGCGTGAACTGATGATTGCCCGCTATGCGGCCGATGTCATCGAGCACTCCGGCTACTTCAAAAACGGCTTCTCCATGCAGACCGGTTCCGGGGCGGCGGCGACGGCCTGCACGCGCTTTATGGAAGAGAAGATGGAGCGCAGCGGCGTGAAGGCGAGCTTCGCCCTTGGCGGTATTACCGGCGGGCTGGTTTCTCTGCATGAAAAAGGGCTGGTGGCGAAACTGCTGGATACCCAGTGCTTTGACAGCGAAGCTGCGGGCTCTCTGGCGCGTAACCCGAACCACGTGGAAATCTCCACTAACGTCTATGCCAACCCGGGCAGCAAAGCCGCCTGTTGTGACCAACTGGACGTGGTGATCCTCAGTGCGCTGGAAATTGACGTCGACTTTAACGTCAACGTGATTACCGGCTCTGACGGCGTAATGCGCGGCGCCTCCGGCGGCCACTGCGATGTGGCGGCCTCCGCTAACCTGACCATCGTCGTTGCCCCTTTGCTGCGTACCCGCATTCCGACCGTGGTGAAACGTGTGACCACGCTGCTGACCCCGGGCGAAAGCATTGATGTGCTGGTCACCGATCATGGCATCGCGGTGAACCCGGCACGCCCGGAAATCCGCGAGCGCCTGCTGGAAGCGGGCCTGAAGGTGGTGGATATCGAAGCACTTTATGAACGTGCGATTTCCCTCACCGGCGCACCAAAACCGATTGAATTCACCGACCGCATCGTTGGGGTCATTCGCTATCGTGATGGCAGCGTGATTGACGTTGTCCATCAGGTGAAGGAGAACATCTAATGACATTACTGACGCCCGTAAGAGCGGGTGTCAGCCTTGAAGCGCTGCTGACGGCGAAAGAAAACCGCGCGGCGCGTCAGGCTGACTGGCTCACTCATTATCATCATCCGGTTATCTCCCTGACGCTGGTGACCCCCGGCGCACAGAAAGACAGTATCCGTTACCGCAATACCATGGGCGTGGCGCTACAGGCGTGCGACCAGTTGCTGTGGCAGAACCACTGGCCGGTGCTGGACCGTCAGGTGCTGTGGCTGCCGACCGGTGCGGAAGCGCTATGGTGTGTTGACCATGCGGCGGCGGAAATCAAAGCCCAGTGTATTGAGCTGGAGCAGACGCATCCGCTCGGCAGACTTTGGGATTTTGATGTGATCTGCCCGAAAAACGGCCAGGTGGGGCGTCAGTCTCTGGATCTCAGCACCCGGCGCTGCCTGGTGTGCGATGAGCCTGCTCACGGTTGCGCCCGTTCGCGCCGTCATCCCATGGAAGAGGTCGTGTCACGCGTGGAGACCCTGATCGATGGCTGGTTCGCTCGCGACTAAACTTGCCCGCTTTGATGTCTGGGCGCTGGCGGCAACGGCGCTGCGTCTTGAATTAAATCTCACCCCCAAACCGGGGCTGGTGGATATGGCGAACAACGGTTCGCATAACGATATGGATCACGCGCTGTTCTTGCGCAGTATCAATGCCATCGCCCCCTGGTTTCGCGTATTCGAAAAAGCCGGTTTTGAGCATGCGTTCAAACCCGCCAGCGAACAGCTGCGCTTACTGCGCCCGGCAGGAATGGCCTGCGAGCAGGCGATGTTCGAGGCGACCGACGGTGTGAATACCCATAAAAGCGGCATCTTCTCGCTGGGGCTGATCTGCTTTGCGGCAGGGCGTTTACGCGGCCAGAATCGGCTGGTCTGCGCGGAGTCTGTCTGTCAGCAGGTGGCCGAGATCTGCAAAGGGCTGGTGGCACGCGAGCTGGCTTCCCGCACCCATGCGACAACGGCGGGTGAAAAACAGTATCAACAGTTTGGCCTGACAGGTGCGCGCGGTGAGGCGGAGCTGGGTTTTCCCACGGTGCGACAACACGTCTTACCGCACTGGTATCAGGAGTCGGGTGAACGGCGTTTTCACCATGCTTTGCTGCGCTTAATGGCGCTCAATCCTGACAGCAATCTGGTCTCCCGCGGCGGTATCGACGGGCTGTGTTATGTGCAGGATTACGCGCAGACGCTGCTGAAAAACGGCTGGAACATTGCGTGTTTGCAGGAGATGGATAAAGCCTTCATCAGCCGTAACCTCAGCCCCGGCGGCAGTGCAGATTTGCTGGCGGTTTCTTACGTGCTGGCGACGCTGGGATAGCGGAAAACGCTAATTGCCAGCCATAAAAAAGCCCGGTGGCATAACGTACACCGGGCAGGCATTAAATCAGTCAGGCTTACGCTTTCTGCGCAACGCCAGCCGTTTGCGGAACATGTTTGTATTTGAACAGTGCCATAAACGCAAAGGCCAGAACCACGGAGTAACCGGCAAAAATCAGCCACACGGTTTTCCAGTCGGTTGCACCTGCTACGGTGTACATCTCAACCACTTTACCGCTCGCCATACCGCCGAGGATACAGCCGAAGCCGTTGGTCATCATCAGCAGCATACCCTGCGCACTGGCACGGATAGCCGGGTTCACTTCTTTCTCTACGAATACGGAACCGGAGATGTTGAAGAAGTCGAACGCACAACCGTAAACAATCATGGAGAGCACCAGCAGCACGGTGCCGAACGGGGTCGGGTCGCCGTAAGCGAACAGGCCGAAACGCAGCATCCAGGCAACGATACTCATCAGCATCACGTTCTTGATGCCGTAACGGCCCAGGAAGAACGGAATCGCCAGGATAAAGACGGTTTCAGAAATCTGCGAAATGGACATCAGTACCGACGCGTGGGTCACGATAAAGCTATTCGCGAACAGCGGGTTGGCATCGAAGCTGTGCAGGAAGGTGTTACCAAACATATTGGTAATTTGCAGCTCTGCGCCCAGCAGCATGGAGAAGATGAAGAAGATCGCCATGCGTTTGTTTTTGAACAGCGCAAAGGCGTTCAGGCCCAGCATTTCCACCCAGGTCTGATTCTTCTGGGTTTTCTGCACCGGCATGTGCGGCAGGGTCAGGGAGAACAGGCTCAATACCAGGGAGAGTGCAGCACCGATGTAAAGCTGCATATGGCTCAGTTCGAAGCCAGAGAAGCTTACGGCCCACATGGCGAGGATAAAGCCGATAGTGCCCCAGATACGAATTGGCGGGAAGTCCGCAACGATGTCGTAACCGGCGTTCTGCAAGCGCGCGTAGGAGATGGTGTTCACCAGACCCAGCGTTGGCATATAGGCCAGCGAGTTAAGCAGAATAACGGCAAACATAGCGCCCGGCGTGGTGACGCCTGCGGCAATAAACAGGGTGATGGCGCCAATCAGGTGGCAGAGAGCATAAACCCATTTCGCGCTCAGCCATTTGTCAGCCACGATACCCAGCAACGCTGGCATAAAGACCGAGGCAATACCCAGGGAGCTGTAGACCGCACCAATTTCCGCACCCTGGAATTTCAGGGTGACGAACATATAGGAGCCGAGCGTGGTCAGCCAGCTTCCCCACAGGCAGAACTGCAGGAAGATAATCACTTTAAGCTGCAGCTTAAGATTCATGTTAGTTTCCTCACCAAAGGAGTCTGATATTCCCGTCATATTTCAGGCTGCATGTGCGTTGGCTTTACTCGGCCTTTGGCCTCGCCCCTTCGGGGCCAGCGCAAGCGCTGTTCAAACTGGCTACGCCAGTTTGTCCTCACTCACCTCAGTCACTTACCAGAGTAAGCTCATGGGGATTCGCTGCGTTGCCGCCTTCCTGCAACTCGAATTATTTAGGGTATAGATGTTGGAATTAAGACAATTACTGTTGTTATGTGAGGCGATTCTATCATCGAACTTAACGCGAGATTGTTACATCCGACATATAAATGCAAACTTGATATGGTTGCAGTTGTATATAGTGACGTGCATCACATTTGTGTCTGCGAGACGACGGCGCTCAAAGGGATTTCTTATCCCCTTCCGGCCGAAACCGAAAGGGGATAAGCCACAGCTTACTTCGTGCGGCGGTAGCTTTTTTGCGCCGTGTTCACTTTATAGAGATAGTTACGCGACTCCGCAGAAGGGTGTTGCGTGGTCAGGGTGGAATAGACGTCGCCCGGTGCCATCGTGTTGATGATGTTCGCCGCCTGCACTTTGTCGCTCGAGAAAACGCGCAGGACGCTGCCCGCGCCGCCGTTGTAGGCGGTGATCACCGCATAGCGGCGTGACGTCGGGTTGGAAATGCCAGAGAGATAGACATTATTCAGCATCGCCAGATAGGCGGTGCCGGTATCAATGTTGCTTTCCGGATCGAACAGATAGCTGCGGCTTGGGGTGCCCGATTTGCCCTGCGAGCGGAACACGTCGCGCCCGGCGCTATGCTGCACCACCTGCATTAGCCCCAGCGCGTCGGAACGGCTCACCGCATACGGGTTAAAGGACGATTCGGTCTGCATAATCGCCAGAATCAGCGACTCGTCAACGCCATAGCGACGGGATGCCTGATGGACCATGCCGACATATTTATGGGCGCGTTTATCCAGGTGGTTTGGCACCAGATTGAACGTCACGCTGTAGATGATTTTCAGCCCGACGCTGCGCTTTTGCAGCCGCGTTTTCAGCAGGTAATCCGCAAAGGACGTTGCGCGCCCCATCCAGCGAATCGGCTGTCCTGTGTTATCCACCACCTGGCCATAAAGGAACGGCTCTTTGGAAATTTGGATATCATCGGCGTCGGAATAGAGGTCGATGGAGCCCGGATCGTCACCCATCAGCAGGGTTTTGATAATGGCCTGGCGTAAATGTGCCGCAGGATCGGTGCCGGCGATGGTTTCGACGGTGATGGTGCCTTCGTCGAAGTTGATGTGGCTTCGGGTCTGATACTGGTCGGTATATTTTACGTAATCTTTAGGTCCGGCAATCAGTACTTCGCTAAACCCCCATAAATTCTCGATATTGTGGGCAAACTGCCCCATCAGAATGTCAAAACCGTTGGTGTCTTTAACCCAGGCTTCGTTATAGGTATCGCCTTTTTTATCTGAGCTGGAACAAGAAACAAGCAACGGCGCAATGATCGCTAGCGCTAAAAATTTTCTCATCATTCCGGAAGTGTTGTTAGTTGTACAAATGACCCTGAATTCAGGCCGCAGACGAAGGGTTAACAGTGCTGCGGTCATGAACTTACTTTTTCTCTTCCGGCGTATAGCCTTCAATATGGACGTCTTTGCCTTCGAACAGGAAGTTGACCATCTCCTGTTCCAGCAGCTTGCGATGCTCAACGTTCATCATGTTCAGTTTCTTTTCGTTGATCAGCATCGTCTGCTTTTTCTGCCACTGGGACCAGGCTTCTTTGGAGATCTCGTTGTAAATGCGCTTACCCAGATCGCCCGGATAGAGCTGGAAGTCTTGTCTGTCTGCGTCGCGTTGCAGGAAGGTACAGAAAATAGTTCGGCTCATAAATAGTCCTCTTTACTCTGCGCGGCGTTAAATCGCCACGCCGATACGTAATTGTTGTAACAGACGCTCCACGGGGGCTGCCAGGCCCACTGACGGCGGCTGCGCTAAGTTATACCAAAGACCTGCACCTTCATCCATGCAAGAACTGAACGAGGACACGGTAAGCCACATAGGCACAATATCCAGGTGGAAATGGCTGAATGTGTGGCGAAAGGCAATAAGTTGGCTGAGATTATCGGCCTTAATCTGACGTTGCGCCAGCCAGTCATGTAACGCGTCTTCATCTTCAAACTGCGGGAAACAGAACAATCCGCCCCACAGCCCAACCGGTGGACGCTGTTGCAGGAAGACCTGATCGCCATCTTGCATCAACAGGAAATACGCGGTGCGTTCCGGCAGCGTCTGCTTCGGCTTTTTACCGGGATACTTCGTCCAGCTGTGGTTGGCGTACGCAATGCAGCCGCTTTGTACCGGACAAAGCTCGCACTTGGGCTTCGAGCGCGTGCAGACCATCGCCCCTAAATCCATCATCGCCTGGTTAAAGCGCTCTACGCCTTTAGCCGGGGTGACATCTTCAGCAATGCCCCATAAACGCTTCTCAACGTCTTTTTTACCCGGCCAGCCGTCAACCGCATAGCAGCGAGCCAGCACGCGTTTTACGTTGCCGTCGAGGATCGGGAAATGTTTGCCCAGCGAAAGGGACAAAATGGCCCCGGCGGTGGAACGCCCCACGCCCGGCAGGGCGGCAACCTCGTCAAAGGTTTGCGGGAAGACGCCGCCGTGAACTTCGGCGACCTGTTTTGCCGCCTTGTGCAGGTTGCGCGCGCGGGCGTAGTAGCCAAGCCCGGTCCATAGATGCAGCACTTCATCAAGCGGGGCGTTCGCCAGATCGGTGACGGTGGGAAACCGCGCCATAAAACGCTCAAAATAAGGGATGACGGTTGCAACCTGGGTTTGTTGCAACATCACTTCGGATAGCCATACTTTGTAAGGCGTTTTTTCAATTTGCCAGGGCAGGGTTTTGCGCCCGTATTTGTCGTACCAGTCCAGAACCTGGGCTGAAAATTGAGACGCTTGCATGGTCACCAACATCGCATTATTTGGGGGGCTGATTGCAGCACAGCGGCATGAAGGTGTAAACCGGAACTTTCCGGTGCTTTCATCTTGCATACTGTATCGAACTTTGGATAATGCCCGTTTCCTGAACACTCTCACAAGCAGACTTTTTTATGAATAACGACGTCATCTCACCAGAATTTGATGAAAACGGCCGCCCGCTGCGCCGTATCCGCAGCTTTGTCCGCCGCCAGGGCCGCCTGACCAAAGGGCAACAGCACGCGCTTGATAATTACTGGCCGGTGATGGGCGTTGAGTTTGCTGAGCAGCCGCTCGACTTTGCCGCCCTGTTTGGCAATACCGGGCCGGTCACGCTGGAGATTGGCTTTGGGATGGGTGCATCGCTGGTCACAATGGCGAAGTCCCGTCCTGAGCAGAACTTCTTGGGTATCGAAGTGCACTCACCGGGCGTGGGTGCCTGCCTGTCTACCGCGCATGAAGAGGGCGTTGAGAACCTGCGCGTGATGTGCCACGACGCGGTAGAAGTGTTGCACAAAATGATTCCTGACAATTCCTTAAACATGGTTCAGCTCTTTTTCCCTGACCCATGGCATAAAGCACGTCATAATAAGCGCCGTATCGTTCAGGTGCCGTTTGCTGAACTGGTGAAGAGCAAGCTGAAACTGGGCGGCGTGTTTCACATGGCGACAGACTGGGAAGCCTACGCAGAGCACATGCTGGAAGTCATGTCCTCTATTGATGGCTATCAGAACCTGTCGTCGACAAAAGATTATGTGCCGCGCCCGGATTCGCGCCCGGTAACCAAATTTGAACAACGTGGTCATCGTCTTGGCCACGGCGTATGGGACTTAATGTTCGAGAGGGTAAAATAATGGCAAAGAACCGTAGTCGTCGTCTGCGTAAGAAGATGCACATTGACGAATTCCAGGAGATCGGTTTTTCCGTCAAATGGCGTTTTCCGGAAGGCACCACCGAAGAACAGATTGATAAGCTGGTGGATGAATTTATCAGCGAAGCGGTTGAAGCTAATGGCCGGATCTTTGGCGGTAGCGGCTTCCTGGCGTGGGAAGGTCTGGTCTGCAAACCCAACATTGGCCACTGCACCGAAGAGGATCAGGTGCTGATTCGTAAGTGGCTTGAGGAACACAAATTCGAAGAGGTTAGCGTCAGCGAACTTTTCGATATTTGGTGGGACTAACAATGACAGGGTCGGCAAATGCCGGCCCGTTTTGTCTCTACAGGAGTGGTTATGATGCGCAAGACGCTACTGGCGGTAGTGCTGACGGCAACGGCTTTCGCCGCGAATGCGGATTACAAATGTAGCGTGAACCCGCGTGATGATGTGATTTTAAGCCCGCAAACCGTACAGGTGAAAGGCGAGAACGGCAATCTGGTGTTAACGCCGGAAGGTAACGTGACGTTCAACGGTAAACAATATTCGCTGAGTGCCGCACAGCGCGAGCAGGCAAAGGATTACCAGTCTGAATTGCGCAGCGCGTTGCCATGGATTGACGAAGGCGCACGTACTCGGGTCGAAAAAAGCCGCGTGGCGCTGGATCAAATTATCGTCAAGGAAGTGGGCGAGAGCAGCAATATGCGCGGTCGCCTGACAAAGCTGGATGCTCAGCTTAAAGAGCAGATGAATAAAATTATCGAACATCGCAGCGATGGTCTGACGTTCCACTACAAAGCGGTTGATGACGTGCAGGCTAATGGTCAACAGCTGGTGAACCAGGCGATGGGCGGTATTCTGCAGGACAGTATTAACGAGATGGGCGCCAAAGCGGTGCTCAAAGGCGGCGGCAACCCGCTGCAGGGCGTGCTCGGTAGCCTCGGTGGTTTACAGACCGCCATCCAGAACGAGTGGAAAAACCAGGAAGCGGATTTCCAGCAGTTCGGTAAAGACGTGTGCAGCCGCGTAGTGTCGCTGGAAGGCAACCGTAAAGCGCTGGTGAGCGGGCTTAAGTAAGGTTCTGCCTGACCCTGTACACGATTCTGTGTAAATGCCTTTTCTCAGAAGTGACCGTCCAGGCGGTCACCGAACTCGATAATAAA
>NZ_CBFFRL010000079.1:0-22305 GCF_965644215.1 Phytobacter sp. V69 | reverse complement strand
CGGCCTCATTTCTCGCTGCCGTCCAGATCAGATGCATCGCTCTCTGGGCTAAAATCTTGTGACGACACTATCTAGAGAACGTGTCGCCGCAAAATTGTGGAGAGAACGTTATCCACAATTGCAGTTCATTGTTCCCGACTAATCAGGCGGGGGATTGCCTGGCAAGGGTATCAGGCTTTGTAACTTAAAGGACAGAGCCTGCGTCACACCACCCGCGAAATTATCTCACTCGCCAATCACCAAACGCTCTTCACCGTACCAGAGTTGTGAATGCGCAAAATCCACAAATTTTCGCTCATCATCAATAAGCTCCCGAAGCGCGGTTAATCCTTCTTTTGTTTCTCGGGCTGCAAGGTGCGATGCCAGATTGTCCCACCATAATTCGGCGCAGCCATCAAACTCGACGAGCGATGAATTTCTTGTTTGCTGGAGTGCTGACTGAACGGGACTATTCGCCAGGGGAACGGTCTGGATATACTTACGAATACCAAGACGCCCAGCGTGTTTAATGACCAATGGAGCATGGTGATTGCGCCAGTAATGATCAAATTCTTCTCGCGTTAAATGGGGGCGTCTTTTGACACACATAATGAGTTTTAACATAGCGCTATTCCTGTTATTTCGGGAGTTCAAAGCCTACACTCTGACAGCGGTGTCATAGTCAAGAGGGTATTATGCAAATTGGAAAACTGGCGACGCTGACGGGCGTTAGCATACGAATGCTTCGATACTACGAAAGTGCAGGTTTACTTCATCCTGCACGAACCCAGACGGGCTATCGCAGCTTCACGTTCGCAGATGTGGATATCGTCAGACGTATACGGATTCTGAATGGCGCAGGCTTCACGTTACCTGTTGTTCGTCGTTTGTTGAATTGCGTGCGTTCGGGAACCGAACCTTGCAAGGAACTGAAAATCAAAGTGGGCGAACAACTGGCACAATTAGACCGAAAGTCTGAGGCGCTCAGAGAAAGCCGCAATCTTCTGACTGAACTTTTATCGATGAGAGTTTGATTATCTCTGGCTCAGATAATTTCGTTTCACATCTCAGCTTTTTTTCCCGACAACCGCGCTGGGCTGGCGGCCACAATGGCACCTCTGCACATTCACTGCGCTTTTCGGGGAGACACGTCATGAGCCGGGCGCTACTCCAGTTCATGTTTTTCTGGTTTAACGTCAGTCTGACGCTGCCCGTAACCTGGCTGATGCTTGGCCTGCCGATGATCCTGCATCAGCAGGGCTGGAGCGGCCAGGAGCTGGGATTGTTCCAGTTGGCGGGGCTGCCGGCGGTGATCAAATTGTGGCTGGCGCTGCCGGTAGAACGTGGACGGGTGTTTCGTCAGCGCTATAAGGGCTGGGGAAGTCTGCTCTGGCTAGGGCTGGCGGTACTGTTTGCGCTGCTCAGCCAGTTCGATTTGCAGCAGAATAAAAGCCTGCTGTTTGCCCTGTTGCTGTGCAGCAGTCTGCTACTGGCCTGGTGCGATGTGCCGGTCAACGCGCTGGCCATCGCGTTGTTTCGCCAGGACGAGCAGGTGCGGGCGGGCAGTGTGCGCGCCGTTGCGTTGTTCACCGGGGCGGTGGGCGGTAGCGGTATCATGCTGTTGCTCTGGCAGCATTATGGTTGGGCAGTGCCTTGCCTGTTGATGAGCGGGGCGGCGCTTCTTTGTGCCTTGCTGCTGAGGTTGCTGCCGGAACCGCCTGCGGGAGAATACCGACGCATCGAGATGAGCAGATTTTTCCGTCAGCCTGGCGGTAAAAGCTGGTATCTGCTCTGCCTGCTGGCGTTTCCTTTCCTCGGCAGCGGCTGGCTGTGGCTCAAACCATTGCTGCTGGATGCCGGAATGCCGGTGCAGCAGGTCATTATGTGGGTGGGCGTTGGCGGGAGCATCACCGGGGCGGTGGTGAGTTTGCTGGGCGCTCGCTGGCTGAACCGGCAAAACGCCAGCGTGGCACTCCCGTTCTGGCTGCTGTTTGCCGCACTATCGCTGCTGTTGCTGGCGGTGGGCGTATCGCTGAACCTCTCCGCCGCGCTGCTGCTGACTATCTCCACATTGATGGCCGCTGCGATTGGGGGGCTGTCAGCGCTGATGTTTATGCTGATGATGGCGTTCAGCAGGGAAGAGAACAGGGCGGTGGATTACGGGATCCAGGCCAGTCTGTTTACCCTTTCACGCCTGAGCGTGCCTCTGTTCAGTGGGCTGTTACTGGACAGGTTTGGCGGTGGTGTAATGTTGACGGTATTAGCACTCTGTACACTGGCGGTGGCGGTATACGCCTGGCAGCAACGGCGGATCATCGCCGTCAGGCTGATTCAGCCCTGAGTCTGCACGACGCGCGATCGCGGCCTGTGTGTCGCGCTGTCACTCATGTCATTTCTCATATACATCATCCGTAATGATAATTATTTTCAATTAAACATAGCCTGTGCTATATAAAATAGCACAGGCTAATTTTACTTTACTTTTAATCACTATGGAGACTTATACGATGCGCCCCCTGAAAGGATTAAACGTTTTATTACTTTGCACACTGTGGGTGACGACAGCCCCAACCCATGCCGTAGCCGCCGAGAAATTTAAGGTGATAACGACCTTTACCGTGATTGCGGATATGGCGAAAAACGTGGCGGGCGACGCAGCCGATGTAACATCAATAACCAAACCCGGCGCGGAAATTCATGAGTATCAGCCCACGCCAGGCGATATTAAACGTGCGCAGGGGGCACAGCTGATCCTTGCCAACGGAATGAACCTGGAATTGTGGTTTCAGCGCTTTTACCAGCATCTCAACGGCGTACCCGAGGTGATTGTCTCTGCGGGTGTGACGCCTGTGGGGATCACCGAAGGGCCCTATGACGGCAAACCTAACCCCCATGCCTGGATGTCGCCAGATAATGCCCTGATTTACGTCGATAATATTCGCGATGCGCTGGTGAAGTACGATCCGGCAAATGCGCAGACCTACCAACGCAATGCCGATATTTATAAAGCCAACATTACCCGTACCCTTGACCCTCTGCGTAAGCAGATTGCGGAACTCCCTGAGAGCCAGCGCTGGATGGTCACCAGTGAAGGGGCTTTTTCTTATCTCGCGCGTGACCTTGGGTTGAAAGAGCTTTATCTGTGGCCGATTAATGCCGATCAGCAGGGGACGCCGCAGCAGGTGCGTAAAGTGGTTGATATGGTGAAGAAAAACCATATTCCGGCGGTCTTTAGCGAGAGCACAGTTTCCGATAAACCTGCGCGTCAGGTGGCGCGTGAAACCGGCGCACATTACGGCGGTGTGCTCTACGTTGATTCGCTGAGTGCAGAAAACGGCCCGGTACCGACGTATATCGACCTCCTGAATGTCACCACCCGTACGCTGGTGCAGGGGATTAAGGACGGGGCAAAGAAATGATGACGCTGTCTGCGGGTATTGTCGTTAATGGTGTGACGGTCACCTGGCGCAACGGGCACACCGCACTGCGCGATGCGTCCTTCACCGTTCCAGGCGGATCGATTGCCGCGCTGGTGGGGGTAAACGGTTCCGGAAAATCGACCTTGTTTAAAGCGATTATGGGGTTCGTGCGTCTGGCTGCCGGACAGATATCTGTCCTGGGTATCCCAACGCGGCAGGCGCTACGGAAAAACCTGGTTGCCTATGTTCCTCAGTCGGAAGAGGTGGACTGGTCGTTTCCGGTACTGGTGGAAGATGTGGTTATGATGGGGCGCTATGGACATATGGGCATGTTGCGTATTGCCACCGCGCGGGATCGCCAGATTGTCACCGATGCGCTGGAACGTGTCGATATGCTGGATTTTCGCTATCGACAAATCGGCGAGCTTTCCGGCGGGCAAAAGAAACGCGTCTTTCTGGCGCGTGCAATTGCCCAGCAGGGTGAGGTGATCCTGCTGGATGAACCTTTTACCGGCGTTGATGTGAAAACAGAAGCCAAAATCATCAGCCTGTTGCGCGAGTTACGCGATGAAGGCAAAACGATGCTGGTCTCGACGCACAATCTCGGGTCCGTCACGGCGTTTTGCGATTATACGGTTATGGTCAAAGGCACGGTGCTGGCGAGCGGGCCGACAGATACTACGTTTACCGCAGATAATCTTGAGCTGGCCTTTAGCGGCGTTCTGCGCCATGTCACGCTTAGCGGCTCGGAAGAGAGCATTATCACCGACGATGAACGTCCTTTTGTCGCCCATCGACCGTCGGCGGCACAGGGGGAGGAAAGATGAGCGCGCTACTGGAACCCTTCGGCTATGAATACATGCTCAATGCGATGTGGGTCTCGGCGATGGTCGGCGGTCTGTGCGCTTTCCTGTCATGTTATTTGATGCTCAAAGGCTGGTCGCTGATTGGCGATGCGCTGTCGCACTCTATCGTACCGGGCGTGGCGGGGGCCTATATGCTGGGACTTCCGTTTTCTCTGGGGGCCTTTTTTTCCGGCGGGCTGGCTGCGGGCAGCATGCTGTTTCTTAACCAGCGCACCCGCTTAAAAGAAGATGCCATCATCGGCCTGATCTTCTCATCCTTTTTTGGCCTCGGGCTGTTTATGGTGTCGCTTAACCCGACATCGGTGAACATTCAGACCATCGTACTGGGCAATATTCTGGCGATCGATCCGGCGGATATTCTGCAACTCACCCTCATTGGCGTGGTCTCGGTCATCGTGCTGTTTTTCAAATGGAAAGATCTGATGGTGACCTTTTTCGATGAAAATCACGCCCGTGCCATCGGGTTACATCCAGGCAGGTTAAAAGTTCTGTTCTTCACCTTGTTGGCGGTATCGACCGTTGCGGCCCTGCAAACGGTTGGCGCCTTTCTGGTGATCTGCCAGGTGGTGACACCCGGCGCGACGGCGTGGTTGTTGACCGATCGTTTTCCCCGCCTGCTCATGATTGCGGTGGCTATCGGCAGTGTGACCAGTTTCCTCGGCGCGTGGGTCAGTTACTATCTGGACGGCGCGACGGGTGGCATCATCGTGGTGGCGCAGACGCTGCTGTTTCTTCTCGCATTTGTCTTTGCACCCACCCACGGGCTTTTGGCCAATCGTCGGCGTGCGCGTCAGGCGCTGGAGGTTCGCTCATGATGGCATTATTACTGGAGCCGCTGCAGTTCGCCTTTATGACTCACGCCCTGCTGATCTCGCTGGTGGTTGCCATACCCTGCGCGCTGCTGTCAGTCTTTCTGGTCCTGAAAGGCTGGGCGCTGATGGGCGACGCGATGAGCCATGCGGTTTTTCCTGGCATTGTGCTTGCCTGGATGCTGGGTTTACCTCTGGCGACAGGGGCATTTGTCGCCGGCGTGTTCTGCGCGGTGGCGACGGGATACCTGAAAGACAACAGCCGGATCAAGCAGGATACCGTGATGGGGATTGTTTTCTCCGGCATGTTTGCCGCCGGGCTGATCTTGTATATTGCGGTTAAACCCGACGTTCATCTCGACCATATTCTTTTCGGTGACATGCTCGGGATAACCATTGGCGATATCATCCAGACGGCGGTTATTGCCGGGCTGATTACACTGGTTATTGGCGTGAAATGGCGTGATTTTTTGCTGTTCTGCTTTGATTATCAGCAGGCGCAGGTTAGCGGTTTACGTACAAGGTGGCTGCATTATGGCCTGCTGTGTATGGTCTCTCTGACCATTGTGGCCACACTGAAAGCGGTAGGGATCATTCTCTCCATTTCTCTGCTCATTGCGCCGGGCGCTATTGCGGTACTCCTGACGCAACGGTTTCACATTGCGCTCCTCCTGGCGGTCGGTATATCGGTAATGGTCTCGATGACCGGCGTCTGGCTGTCGTTTTTTATCGACAGCGCGCCCGCGCCGACGATTGTCATCTTATTCGCGGTTGTCTTCATCCTGACGTTTACCGTAACCAGCATCAGCGCACGCAAAAAGGAGAACGCCGGTACACAGGATCTGTTATCACCTGATTAGCACAACAGCGGGTTTGCTACCGCTTCGTCTTCCTGATAGTGATGATTGCACTTCTATCGAAAACGTACCTTATCCAGCAGCATGTTGCCCAGGGACTGAGCGAACCCTTTTTTAGCCCGGCAGACCAATCCGCCGGGCGGGCGTAATGCGTCAGTCTGGATAGCAAACCTGTTCTGGCTGGCGCTGCATAATGACTTCACCGTGACGAATCGAGGTCAATACTTTGGCCTGGCGGCGCACCGCATCATAGTCATTTTCCGCATCAAGGATCAGTAGGTTCGCCGGACGCCCTTCGGCAATACCGTAGTTATCACCCAGACACATTGCCCGGGCGCTGTTATCGGTGATGAGATCGAGGCAACGCTGCAAATCTTCATACCCCAGCATATGGCAGATATGCAGTCCGGCATCAAGGATGCGCATGATATTGCCGTTGCCCAGCGGGTACCACGGGTCCTGAATGGAGTCCTGAGCAAAGCAAACGTTGATTCCGGCGCGATCCAGCTCCGCCACCCGCGTCACGCCGCGGCGTTTCGGCCAGGTGTCGAAGCGTCCCTGCAGGTGAATGCTTTCGGTCGGGCAGGAGATAAAGTTGATGCCCGACGCTTTGAGCAGGCGTAACAGCTTCGAACAGTAAGCGTTATCGTAGGAGCCCATCGCGCAGGTATGGCTGGCTGTCACCTGCGCACCCATGCCGCGTACCCGGGCTTCTTCCGCCAGCACTTCCAGGAAACGCGACTGCGGGTCATCGATTTCATCGCAGTGTACATCCACCAGGCAGCCGTGACGCTGGGCCAGATCCATCAGAAAAACCAGCGAGCTGACGCCCTTATCGCGGGTGTTTTCGTAGTGCGGAATGCCGCCCACTACGTCGGCGCCCATCTCAATGGCGCGGGTCATCAGTTCGCGTCCGCCTGGGAAGGATTCGATACCCTCCTGCGGGAAGGCGACGATTTGCAGGTCGATAAGATGGGCCGCCTCTTTTTTTACCATCAGCATGGCTTCCAGCGCCGTCAGGGAGGGATCGGTGACATCAATATGGGTGCGCACGTGTTGCACGCCGTTATCGCGCAGCATACCGATGGTTTTCAGCGCGCGCTGGCGCGTATCTTCAACCGTGACGCTCGCTTTACGCTGGCTCCAGCGGGCGATGCCCTCAAACAGCGTGCCGCTCATATTCCACTCCGGCTCGCCCGCCGTCAGGGTGGTGTCGAGGTGAATATGCGGTTCGACGAACGGTGGGATAACCAGCTTTTGCCGGGCGTCGATATCACTGGCATCGGCCACCTGCGCGGCGTCCTGCACGGCGATGCTTTTAATCACACCATCCTGTAATTCAAGGGTATAGAGTGCGTCTTTGTGGCGCAGGCGTGCGTTGATAATCTTCATAGTTGTTCCCGTAAATGGTTTTGTGACATACGCCAGATCGTTAACGCGACCGAGGCGTTGAGATGGAATTGCGGGTGGCTAATCGTATAGCTGGTCAGCTTTTCAATGCGTTGGATGCGCTGATGTAACGTGTTGCGGTGAATCCCCAGCCGCTCGGCGGCCCGGACCACGTTGCCGTTCTCCTGGAGCAGCGTTTCCAGCGTCTCCATTTACAGCCACGGACTTTTGCGATCGCGTTCTATCAGGCAGCCGAGGGTGTCATGCATAAAGTCGCTCAGCAGCGCAGGGTCGCCGATGGCAGAGAGCAGTTTGATAAAGCCCAGTTGCTGATAGTCGCTGATGCGCTGGGCCGGGCGCAGGTTATCGCTAATATCCAGCGCCTGACGCGCCTGCGACAGCGCGCGCTGATAGTCCTGCAATTGCTGCACCCTTGCGGAAAGGCCGCACAGCAGCGACAGCCCATCGTTGCCTTCCGCCAGCACCTGCAGCCACTGCTCCAGCCACTTTTTCTGCTGATAAAACTCGCCGTCCTCATCCGGCAGCAGGAAGAGAAACATATTGCTGCGCTCAACCAGCGGAAAAGGGTTGCCCTGCTGATTGAGTTGCTGCTGCAATCGCTGGCGCACGCTACGGCGGGCCTGCTGGAGCCAGGCTTCGGCCTGCTCGGGTGGAAACTGGCGAAACAGGCGCTGTATCCCTTCAAGGCGCAGCGCCGCCACCCGCAGCGGACGAGTAAAATCGAGCTGCTGGTGGAGCGCACGTTGATGCAGGATTTGCAGGTCGGGATAGTCGCCGGTTAATAGCTGCATCAGAATATCGCGCTGCGATTGCAGAGCATTCTCGCTGCGTACCAGCGCGGTGCCGATGCGTTCGGTCACTATCACCATTTTCAGCAGATAGGACTGTTCGATCAGCGGTATGCCCAGCTCGTCGGCAAGGGCGATCAGGCGCGGCGGGATCGCCTGAATATAGGCATCGCCAGTCAGGATCACCATCCCGGCAATCCCGCGCTGCTTGCCTTCCATCAGCAAATGGATCAGGTTGTCTTCATCGCGGGGATGGTTGATCCCGGTGATAAACACCAGTTCCCCGCCCATAATCCACTCGGCGATATTTTCATTTTCCGCCACGTAGTACCAGCGAACCGCCAGCTGCAGCCCCTGTTTACCCGCCCGCAGGCGCATGGCGGAGAGCCCGTCAAGCGCGAGGATTTCGCTGACCGTCAGGCTCATGGCTACTGCTCCGCGACCGAATCAGCGGCGGGCTGGCGTTTGCTCAGGCGGGTCAGGGCGATGTATAGCAGCGCGGAAACGGTAATACCCACCAGCGGCGCTACCCACGGCGACAGATAAGCCACCACCGCGCCCACGGCGTAGGCACCAAGCCCCAGCCAGTTAAAGCGCGGCAAGCGGGCAGTTTGCAGCAGAGGGTAGCGGCCGCCGCGATAAAACCAGTAATCGGCGAGGATAACGCCGCCAATAGGCGGAATGATGCTGCCCAACAGGACAAGGAACGGGATCAGCATTTCATACATTCCGCCGATGGCCAGCAGGATACCGACGCCCGCAGCGACCACGGTGAGGGTACGGCGGCGTTCGCTGCGCAGCAGATGGCAAGCGGCAGCGGAGACGTTATAGATAGTCGGCCCCTGAATCGTCAGTAGGTTGAGGCACAGCATCACCACCGCGGCGACGGACAGCCCCTGCAAAATCAGCACTTCGACAATATCGGCCTGCTGATAGACGATGGCGCACCAGGCCCCGGCAACAATCATCAGCCCGTTGCCAACGAGGAAGCTGCTCATGCTGGCGACGATGGCGGTACGACTGGAGTTGGCCAGTCGGGTCCAGTTTGTTGCCTGAGTCGCGCCGCTGGCGAAGGTGCCGAACACCATAGTGATAGCCGCCGACCAGGTCATGGTTTCACCCGGTTCGATTTTGGTCATCGCCTGCCAGCCGCCGGCGTGATGGGCGGCAAGATACATAGAAACCACCAGCAGAATAAACATCAGCGGCACCGACACGCGCGATAGCGCATCCAGCCCCTTATAGCCCACCAGCGCGGTGACGCAGAACAGAATACCGAACAGGACCATCAGCGGAATGGTCATCGCCTCGGGCAGGGCGAGGATTTTGACCAGCGAGATGGCGACCGTCGCGGTACCCCAGGCGTACCAGCCCAGTTCGGCGAAACCGAGAATAAAATCGGCGAGCTTGCTGCCAATTTCACCGAAGCAAAAACGCCCCATCAGCACGGTATTCAGCCCGCTGCGCGCAGCAATCCAGCCGAGCGACGCGGCATACGCAGCCAGCAGAAAATTACCGATAACTGCAATCCACAGCAGGTTCACAATCGAAAAAGAGACGCCAAGCTTGCCGCCCGCGAACATCGTGCCGGTAAAAAAGGTGAAGCTGAACAGGACCATGGAAATCGAAAATACGCCTTTGCGCCCGGATGCAGGCGCTTCGACGAGCGGAAAATCATTACTGTTTGACATGGTGGAACCTCTGAGTGGATATCCGAATGGAGATGCCTGAGGAATAGCAAGAGGTATGCCAACAAAATCGGGGCAGGAGTAACACAATGAGATGGGCACTGTGCACATAAAACAACATTAACCCGCGGCTATTTGTCAGATTACTGTGCAGGGTGCATGGTTTTGCACCATGATGGAGCAGCGGATATTCGAGGCATACCTGACCGGAATATTACCTCAACGACGGGCCTGCGCCCCTTGCCAGGGACGCGTGGCACGGCGTTTACTCATGGTTTGGGAGGACAACATCTGTGCTGACGCGCAGATCCTGGTTGTCAAAAATCATGCAGTGCTGGCTATCGAAAGCGAGGGTGATTTTTTGCCATGGGCGAAAATGCACATCGCCGGGCAGCAGGATTTTGATGTTGTCGTGGCCATAGCACTGGCCGAACAGATAGGTATTGTTGCCGAGTCGTTCCACCACTTCGCACTGGAATTCCAGTTGTGTACCGCGCGTGATATCGGTGGAGAGATGTTCCGGGCGGATCCCCAGCGTGACCGTCGCGCCGGGCCCAAGGGGAGACGTGTTGATCGCCAGCGTTAACGGATGCCCCTGTGCGAGCGCCACTGTCAGTTCGCCCGGCTGCCACGCTTTCACCGTCGCAGGCAGGAAATTCATTTTCGGCGAGCCGATAAACCCGGCGACAAACCGGTTTTTTGGGTTGTAATAGAGTTCCATCGGCGAGCCCATCTGCTCGATGTTGCCATAATTCATCACCACGATTTTATCGGCAAGGGTCATCGCTTCCACCTGATCATGGGTGACATACACCATGGTGGTTTTTAATTCCTGATGCAGACGGGCGATGTGCAGACGCATCTCGACGCGCAGCTCAGCATCGAGGTTGGAGAGCGGCTCATCGAACATAAACACGCGCGGGTTACGCACAATCGCACGACCAATCGCCACGCGCTGGCGCTGTCCGCCGGAGAGCTGTTTTGGTTTTCTGTCCAGCAGATGGCCAAGCTGTAACGTTTTGGCGACCATCTCCACCTGACGGCGGATCTCCTCCTTCGGGACTTTGTTCACTTTCAGGCCGTAGCCCATATTTTCCGCCACGGTCATATGCGGATAGAGCGCATAAGACTGGAACACCATTGAAACGCCGCGATGGGCGGGCGCGACATCGTTCATCACTTCGTCGCCAATGAGCACTTCCCCCTCGCTAACCTCTTCCAGACCGGCAATCATGCGCAGCATGGTCGATTTCCCGCAGCCGGACGGGCCGACAAACACGGCAAACTCGCCGTCTTCAATCGACAAATTCACATTGTTCAGCGTCACCGTGTCGCCAAACCGCTTGGTGACATTCCTCAGTCGTATATTGGACATCAACGTTCCCCGAAATTAGTAGCCGTTATGTGCTGCGATAAGTGCGTTGTCGAATGTTTTTGTTTTACGTATAACAATCAGGCGACAGAGCTTCTCAACCGCGAAAATTCATGCTCAGACTATAACTTCCAGTGTTTTCGCGCCCTATATCGAATTTTCATTTCTGTTGTGTCTGTCACACAACCGACAGTTAATTCTCGTTTTATTCATCACTCAAGCGTAGCGTATAACAAAATAGATAAGACGCATGAATGCGTTTTAAGCCCAGTAATATCAGGTGATTTTGACGTTGTCTCATCGGATGTTGCACCATAAAACCACTAAAATGTTATACCTTGACATGAGGGTGATAATGAAAAAGAGAACGCTTACCGCACTGATCCTCTCTGCACTGGCTGCCGGCCAGTTAATTAGCCTGTCGGCGCATGCGGCAACAAAACAACTTAACGTCTGGGAAGACATCAAAAAGTCCGTCGGTATCCAGGATGCCGTCAAAGATTTTGAGCAAAAGTACGACGTTAAAGTGAACGTGCAGGAGATACCCTACGCACAGCAACTGGAAAAATTACGCCTTGATGGTCCGGCAGGCATTGGGCCGGATGTGCTGGTAATCCCCAATGATCAGTTGGGCGGCGCGGTTGTGCAAGGGCTGCTGACCCCCCTGAATCTGGACAAAGAGAAGGTTGACACCTTTACGCCAGCTTCCATCAACGCTTTCCGTCTGGATAACACTCTGTATGGCGTGCCGAAAGCGGTAGAAACGCTGGTGCTGATTTACAACAAAGACCTGATCGACAAACCGCTGCAAAGCCTGCCGGAGTGGCTCGATTACTCGAAAAAACAGCGTGAGCAGAACAAATACGGTCTGTTGGCCAAATTTGACCAAATCTACTACAGCTGGGGCGCTATCGGCCCGATGGGCGGCTACCTGTTCGGCAAGAACGACAAAGGCGGTTACAACCCACAGGATATCGGCCTGAATAAACCGGGCGCGGTCGATGCCGTCACCTTCCTGAAAAAATTCTACAGCGAAGGGGTCTTTCCCTCTGGGATCCTCGGTGATAGCGGGCTGAACGCCATCGATTCATTGTTTACCGAGAAAAAAGCCGCGGCGGTGATTAACGGCCCATGGGCTTTCCAGCCGTACGAAGCTGCCGGGGTTAATTATGGCGTGGTGCCGTTACCAAATCTGCCGGACGGTAAACCGATGAGTTCCTTCCTTGGCGTGAAAGGCTATGTCGTTTCCACCTGGAGTAAAGACAAGCAATTGGCGCAGCAATTTATCGAATTTATCAACCAGCCGCAGTACGTGAAAACGCGCTATATCGCCACCCGCGAGATCCCGGCGCAGAAAGCGATGATTGACGATCCGATGATTAAAAACGACGAGAAAGCCAGTGCGGTCGCGGTGCAGGCCGCACGTGCAACCGCGATGCCGGGTATTCCGGAGATGGGGGAAGTCTGGGGACCGGCCAATGCGGCGCTGGAGCTGAGCCTGACCGGCAAGCAGGAACCGCAGGCAGCCCTCGATGCCGCCACCAAACAGATCCATATGCAAGTTGAAGCCATGCAGGCCAGTAACCAGTAACCGCTTGTTGTAGCCGTACGGGAGGGCAACCTCCCGTTGTCGAAAAGGAGTCGTACGTGATTATCAGTCCCAGCGAGAATGTTGCCAAAACGCACGGTGCAGGCCGTCATGCGTGGTGCGGGCTGCTGCTGGCCATCGTGCCGGGCTTTGGTCAGTTCTATCACCGCCAGTGGCTAAAAGGCCTTATCTTCCTTGTCCTGCTGAGCAGTTTTACCGGCATTTTTTATGATTTTCTGCGCGAAGGGCTCTGGGGGTTATATACCCTGGGTGAAGAAGTCCCACGGGATAACTCGATCTTTTTGCTGGCGGAAGGGATCATCAGCGTGCTGATCATCGCCTTTGGCGTGATGGTCTGGTATCTGTCGCTGCGTGATGCGTGGATCAATGGCAAAAAGCGCGACGAAGGTAAGCCGCTCAACAGCGTGCGCAAGCAGTATCAAATGCTGCTCAGCGATGGCTTTCCTTATCTGATGATTACGCCCGGTTTTATTCTGCTGGTGTTTGTGGTGATTTTCCCAATTCTGTTCGGGTTCTCCATCGCGTTCACCAATTACAATCTTTACCACACGCCGCCCGCCAAACTGGTGGACTGGGTGGGATTAAAGAATTTCGTCAATATTTTTACCCTCTCGATCTGGCGTTCGACGTTCCTTGATGTGTTGCAGTGGACGGTGGTCTGGACGCTGCTGGCAACCACCCTGCAATGCACCGTCGGTGTCCTGCTGGCGATTCTGGTGAACCAGAAAGATCTGCGCTTTAAACCGCTGATACGCACCATTTTTATTCTGCCGTGGGCGGTACCGGGCTTTGTCACCATTCTGGTCTTTGCCGGGATGTTTAACGACTCCTTTGGCGTGATTAACAACGCTATTCTGGCGTTCTTTGGTATTGCGCCGAAAGCGTGGCTCACCGATCCCTTCTGGACGAAGACCGCGTTGATCATGATGCAAACCTGGCTCGGTTTTCCGTTCGTCTTTGCCATGACCACCGGGGTGTTGCAGGCCATTCCTGACGACCTGTATGAGGCGGCGAAGATGGACGGTGCCAGTACCTCGACCCGGCTGCGCACAATTACGCTGCCGCTGGTGCTCTACTCGATTGCGCCGATCATCATCACCCAGTACACCTTCAACTTTAATAATTTCAACATCATTTATCTGTTTAACAACGGCGGCCCGGCGGTGGCGGGGGCAAACGCGGGCGGCACCGATATCCTGGTGTCGTGGATCTACAAGCTGACGATGTCTTCGTCGCAGTACGCGATTGCCGCGACCATCACCATTTTGCTGTCGATTTTTGTCGTCGGCCTGGCGCTGTGGCAGTTCCGTGCCACCAAATCCTTTAAAAACGACGACATGGCATAAGGGAAGAAAAATGGCTAAAACACAAAGTATCCGCCGCGAAAAGTGGATCCGCCTGTCGCTCTCCTGGCTGGTTATCGCGCTGGTGTCGTTGATCATTATCTACCCGCTGGTGTGGACGGTCGGCGCGTCGCTGAACGCCGGTAACAGCCTGCTCAGCACGTCGATCATTCCGGAGAACCTCTCGTTCCAGCACTATGCCGATCTGTTTAACGGCCAGGTGAATTACCTGACCTGGTACTGGAATTCGATGAAAATCAGCCTGCTGACGATGGTGCTGACCTTAATCAGCGTCAGCTTTACTGCGTATGCCTTTTCGCGCTTTCGCTTTAAAGGGCGTCAGAACGGTCTGATGCTGTTTTTGCTGTTGCAGATGATTCCGCAGTTCTCTGCGCTGATCGCCATCTTTGTGCTGTCCCAGTTGCTGGGGCTGATCAACAGCCATATGGCGCTGGTACTGATTTACGTTGCCGGGATGATCCCTATGAATACCTACCTGATGAAGGGCTATCTCGACGCCATTCCCCGCGACCTGGACGAGTCTGCACGTATGGACGGTGCCAGCAACTTCCGCATCTTTATCGAGATCATCATGCCGCTGTCGAAGCCGATTGTGGCGGTGGTGGCACTGTTCTCTTTCACCGGGCCGCTGGGGGATTTCATCCTTTCCAGCACCATTTTACGTACCCCGGACAAATACACGCTGCCGATTGGTCTGTACAACCTGGTAGCGCAAAAAATGGGTGCCAGTTACACCACCTATGCGGCGGGCGCGGTTTTGATCGCCGTACCGGTGGCCATCCTCTACCTTGCCTTACAAAAATACTTCGTCTCCGGCCTGACCTCCGGCAGCACCAAAGGATAACCACATGAAAAGATTTACACCCGCTCTGCTTGCTGTTTGTCTCTGTAGTTTGTCCGCCAGCGCTTTTGCCGCCGACGCGTTAAAAACGCGCCCGTTCAGCGGTATGCCCGCCGACTTTATTAAAGGGGCAGATATTTCAACGTTGCTGGATGCCGAAAAGCACGGGGCGAAGTTTTATAACGACAAGAACCAGCCGCAAGATGCACTTGCTATCCTCAAGGCTAACGGCGTCAACTATGTACGCCTGCGTTTATGGGTTGATCCAAAAGACGCGCACGGCCAGGCCTACGGCGGTGGCGATAACGATCTGGCGACCACGCTCGCTCTGGCGAAACGCGCCAAAGCGCAGGGTATGAAGCTACTGCTCGATTTCCACTACAGTGATTTCTGGACCGATCCGGGTAAGCAATTCAAACCGAAAGCCTGGGAAAAAATGGATTACGCGCAGCTAAAAACCGCAATCCACGACTATACCCGCGACACCATTGCCCGCTTTAAACAGGAAGGCGTTCTGCCGGATATGGTGCAAATCGGTAATGAAATTAACTCCGGTATGCTGTGGCCGGAAGGCAAAAGCTGGGGGCAGGGCGGCGGCGAGTTTGACCGGCTGGCGGGGCTACTCAATTCAGCGATTGATGGGCTAAAAGAGAACCTGAAAAACGGCGAGCAGGTGAAAATTATGCTGCACCTGGCCGAAGGCACGAAAAACGATACCTTCCGCTGGTGGTTTGATGAAATCACCAAACGCAACGTGCCGTTTGATGTGATTGGGTTGTCTATGTACACCTACTGGAACGGGCCGATCAGCGCGTTACAGGCCAATATGGACGACATCAGCAAACGCTACAACAAAGATGTGATTGTGGTGGAAGCGGCTTACGGTTATACGCTGGCGAACTGTGATAACGCGGAAAATAGCTTCCAGGAAAAAGAAGAGAAAGCGGGCGGTTACCCTAGCACTGTACAGGGACAATATGACTATATCCACGATTTAATGCAGTCGGTTGTCAATGTTCAGGGCCATCGCGGGAAAGGTATTTTTTATTGGGAACCGACCTGGATTGCTGTTCCCGGAAATACCTGGGCGACACAGGCGGGAATGAATTATATCAACGACAAGTGGAAAGAAGGGAATGCGCGAGAAAATCAGGCGCTGTTTGATTGTCAGGGAAAAGTACTGCCCTCGGTGAAAGTCTTTAATTAACTCTGGTGTTGTAAATTTCAGGATCTTTAATATGAATAAATTTGCGCCTTTAAGCCCGAAGGTTGTCTCGCTATTGCATGGCGCGGACTATAACCCGGAGCAATGGGAGAATTATCCCGACATTATTGATAGCGATATTGCCATGATGAAACAGGCAAAATGCAATGTTATGTCGGTCGGGATATTTAGCTGGTCAAAACTGGAACCACGGGAAGGTGAATTTAATTTCGCCTGGCTGGATGTGGTCATTGAGAAATTATATGCGGCGGGAATTCATATTTTCCTCGCCACGCCGAGCGGTGCGCGGCCGGCCTGGATGTCGCAGAAATACCCGCAGGTGCTGCGCGTCGGGCGCGATCGCGTCCCTGCGCTGCACGGTGGGCGGCATAACCACTGTATGACATCTCCGGTCTACCGGGATAAAACGCTGAAAATCAACGCGCTGCTGGCTGAACGATATGCGCAGCATCCGGCGGTGCTCGGCTGGCATATTTCCAACGAGTACGGTGGTGAATGCCACTGTGATTTGTGTCAGCAAAAATTCCGTGACTGGCTGCAGGCCCGCTATCAGACGCTGGAAAATCTCAACCACGCCTGGTGGAGCGATTTCTGGAGCCACACTTACACCGACTGGTCGCAAATTCAGTCGCCGTCGCCGCAGGGCGAAGTGTCGATCCACGGCCTGAATCTCGACTGGCGACGCTTTAATACCGCCCAGGTCACCGATTTCTGCCGCCATGAAATCGCACCGCTGAAAGCGGCGAATGCGCAGCTTCCGGTGACCACCAACTTTATGGAGTATTTCTACGATTACGACTACTGGCAGCTCGCGCCGGCGCTCGATTTTATCTCCTGGGACAGCTATCCGATGTGGCACCGGGACAAAGATGAAACGCAGCTTGCCTGCTATACCGCGATGTATCACGACATGATGCGCTCGCTTAAGGGTGGTAAGCCGTTTGTGTTGATGGAGTCAACGCCGAGCGTCACCAACTGGCAGCCGACCAGCAAAGTGAAAAAACCGGGGATGCACATATTGTCATCGCTACAGGCGGTGGCACACGGTGCGGATTCGGTGCAGTACTTCCAGTGGCGTAAAAGTCGCGGTTCGGTAGAGAAGTTCCACGGTGCCGTTATCGATCATGTCGGTCATCTTGATACCCGCGTTGGGCGTGAGGTGTGCGCGCTGGGCGAGAGGCTCGAAAAGCTCGCGCCGGTGATGGGCTGTCGTACCGATGCGCGTGTGGCCGTCATCTTTGACCAGCAAAACCGCTGGGCGCTGGATGATGCCGAAGGACCGCGCAATAAGGGGATGGAATACGAAAAAACCGTCAATGAACATTATCGCCCGTTCTGGGAAAAGGGCATCGCGGTGGATATCGTTGACGCCGATGCCGATCTGAGTCTCTACCAACTGGTGGTCGCACCGATGCTGTACATGGTGCGCGACGGCTTTGCTGAGCGTGCCGAAGCGTTTGTCGCGGCAGGCGGCCATCTGGTTACGTCCTACTGGACCGGGGTGGTGAACGAGAGCGACCTTTGCTACCTCGGCGGTTTCCCTGGCCCTCTGCGCAAACTGATTGGCGTCTGGGCCGAGGAAATCGACTGTCTGGACGACAATGAGCGCAATCTGGTGCAGGGGCTGGCGGGTAACGAGGCAGGATTACAGGGGCCGTATCAGGCGCGCCATCTGTGTGAACTGATTCATGCCGAGAGCGCAAAACCGCTGGCGACCTACCGGGATGATTTTTACGCAGGACGCCCGGCGGTAACGGTCAATCAGTTCGGCAAAGGTAAAGCGTGGCACGTTGCTTCACGCAACGATCTGGCCTTCCAGCGCGATTTCTTTGCCAGCATTATTGACGAACTGGCGCTGCCGCGCGCCGTGGAACAGGATTTCCCACCGGGCGTGGTGGCGACGGCGCGCACCGACGGTGAAACCACCTTTGTCTTTATCCAGAACTTTAGCGGCCAGCAGCAGACGATTACCCTGCCGCAGGGCTACCAGGATTGTCTGTCTGCTGCGTCCGTCAATGGTTCGCTGCAGCTGACACCGTGGGATTGCCGTGTTGTTCGCCGTCAGGCGTAAAATCTGACCTATGTGCCTGCCCATTCGGGCAGGCTTTTTTTTATCTGTCAAAAATCAGGAGTCGATGATGGTGAGTCTTAAATCTTTCCTGCACTACTTCTCTGAACCGAAAAATACCGCGGCTGTACCCATCAGCGATGCTGAGCTGCAATTGATCCAGCGGCTGGCGCAGGCGTTTGGCGGTGCGGAGAATATTGAGAATGTCGATGCCTGTCTGACCCGTTTACGTGTGACGGTGAAAGACCTGGGCATTGTGGATTCGCAGGCACTGCAACATGAAGGGGCGCTGGGCGTGATTATTCTTGGGCAGCAGGTACATGCCATATTTGGCAAACAGTCAGATGCGCTGCGTAAATTACTTGATGAACATTTCTCTTCCCGCGCATAAATAAAAAAGGGATACCCGCAAGGGTATCCCAAAATACATCCCAGGAAAGCAATGGCAACATAAATCCTGTCAGGCAATAACCTGGCAGTTCTCGGAGATAAATAACGAGGGTAAAACAGTACTCTACAAAATCATTCTCGCTATATCGTGATGGCCACACGGTGAATGTCCGGAAGTTTACTTAAATAAGTAACCGGGGTGAACATAAGCGGCCAACCAAGAGATAACGTGAGGGTAAAGCTTATTTACCACCAGGCTTCAACTTGTACGCCAAAATTCCATGTATTATTTTTAGTCCCGTCTTCAAATGATTTACCATCTTCCGAATCATTTAAATACGAAGCGAAAACGCGTAATTCAGGGCGAGACATAAATTCCGGGCCATCTGCCAGACCCACTGCGAAGGTGTATTTTTCGCCGCTCTGTTTGTAGTGGGTACCGTTTTTATAGTCGTCTTTCTGGTAGAAACCACCGACTTCGCCGATCAGACGCACATAATTGGTGAGCTGATACTGCGCGCGACCCACCAGTGAAACCAGACGGGTTTTGTCGGTATATTCCGTAATGTCGTTGACAGAGCCGTAGGTCAGTACGTGGTTCAGTGAGAACTTCTCGGTAAGCGGAATCAGCCCGGTGTTGATCACACGATAACCGCTGGCATCGTTCACATAGTGCCACATGTCATACCAGCCGCCACCCTGCGACACCATATTTTGCGCCAGCCCTTTGTTCGCGTATTGCAACACCAGCTTGTTATAGCCGCCAAACATATCCTGGCTGATTTCGCCGGTCACCATCACACCGTCATCCGCTTCGTATAATCCGCCGTAATCTTTCTGTTTTTTGGTCGGATTTGGCATCGCGTAGTCAATGCCGAACTCCGTCCATGCGCCTGACCACGGCTTCCAGCCCGCATAGCGTACGTCGATATAGTTGATGTTAACGTCATTGTCGTTGTCGACGCGGTAATCAACGTCATTGGAGTCGCCGCGGATCCAGGCCACCGAGACCGCGCCCGGCCCGACGGTGTAGTTTTCAATCCCGGCACCGGAACCGGAGATGTTCCAGTATTTGGTATCGATGATGTGCAGATCGTGGCGCTGGTAGTAGCGTTTCCCGCCCCAGATCACCGCGTTCGGGTCGTTGGGAATCAGCCCTTTGATTTGCAGGTTCAACTGGCGCAGGCCGAACTGTGCGTCGTCGCCGATGGTGGTTTCGTTGTCGTTAGAGCCGTCGGAAACCATGCTCACCATGCTGTCGAGGTAAAAACTTACGTCGTCCTTTTTATACACCTCTGAGCCCAGTTCCAGTTCTGCGTAAGTATCGGATTCGTTACCCAGGCGGCCCAGCTTGTTCTTTTGCCACTCAACCTGTCCACCATCGCCGGACACGCCTACGCCGCCGCGCAGGTAGCCGTGAAAGTCGATAGGTACAGATGTCGCAGCCAGCAGTGAAGGTGAAGTCAGCGCAGCGGCTAACGCAAGAGTGAGCGTGCGTAGCGTAGTGTTCATATCATTCCTCTTATTGTTTTGTATTACGTTCACATTAGCGATGTCATAAAATGCCTAAATGTAAAAACAGGCAAACTAACGATTGCGAATATGTGATTAACTGCAAATAAAACAGCCTTTTTTGTTACAGTTAGCGAAATTCTTCACAATGTTGGGTATTGTGAGCGTGATACTTATTTTGAGGAATTGAAGCGAGGGGATGTGTGGTGAGCGTTTTTTTAGGTAGCCCCTGTTACACTTGGCGCATAACAACATAAGGAACCGGACCATGAAGTCTAAAAGTGCAACGCTGGAAGACGTAGCCCGTCATGCGGGTGTCTCCTACCAGACCGTGTCCAGGGTACTCAACAAATCTGCCAATGTATCCGAAGCCACGTGTTTAAAAGTAGAGAAATCCATAGAGTTACTGCGTTATGTCCCAAACCGGCTGGCGCAGCAGTTGGTGGGGAAGCAAAGCCAGACGGTTGGCCTGGTGACGACCTCCCTGGCACTGCATGCTCCTTCGCAGGTGGCGGCGGCGGTGAAACGCTACGCCAACCTTGATGGCTACCAGGTATTGATTTCAATGATCGATGAGAACGTCAATCAAGACATTCAATCCGCCATTAACGAACTGAAGTCGCAACTGGTGGACAAAATGATCATCAACGTGCCGCTGGAAACCGAAGAGGCGCAGCGTATCGCGTCTGACAACGATGATATCGTTTGTCTGTTCCTCGATGTCGATCCCTATAGTTCCGTGTTTAACGTTTCGTTTAACCCAGCAGACGGCACCCGTGCCAGCGTCAAACATCTCTATGACCTGGGCCATCGGGAGATTGCGCTGCTGGCCGGGCCAGAAACGTCGGTGTCGGCAAATCTGCGGCTGAAAAGTTGGGTAGACACACTCAACGGTTATGGACTGAAACCGGTGACGGTATTTCATGGCACCTGGGATGCGCAGAGCGGGTACACGGGCGCGTTACAGATGTTACGTGAAACGCCAAATTTCACCGCCGTATTGGTGGGGAATGACCAGATGGCGCTGGGTGTGCTCAGCGCGTTCCACCAACATCAGATTGCCATTCCGGGCGAGAAGTCGGTGGTGGGTTATGATGGAACCTATGAAAGTTCGTTCTTCCATCCGGCGTTGACCACCGTTTCGCTGGATCTCGATTTGCAAGGGAAGGAAGCGGTGCGCCGCCTGCTCGATAGCGGACACGGTGATGCGGCGCGCAGTTCGTCAGTGTTGCCTGCAAAGCTTATCGTCCGGCACTCCACCGGGGGCATACAGGAGCAGGGGATCAACCTGCAGGATATCGCCCAGCAATTGCAGGTCATTGCGCATAAGTTATGGAAGTAAGCGGTCGATTTATCTACTGGCTACGGGGCATTCCACGCTATGAAAGCGAATGCTATTGAGCTAAGTGCCTAGCCAGCCATAGCCTGGATATTTGCGTCGCGTTTCTGGCGGGAATACGTCAGAAACGCGCTCAAGCGCTTTATTGCATCAGCAGGGAGTTGGCCTCCAAAGACATTTTTGATGTGATTAAAAAACGCGGGAAGGGATTGCCTGACCGAAAGTAAGTGAGTAACATCCGCTCTTTCGGATAAAGAAAATGTCTGTTACCGACTCACTTCTCGCTTTCTCCCTCGCTGCACTACTGCTCACACTCACTCCCGGTCTGGATACGGCACTTATTCTTCGAACCGCCTGTGCTGAAGGGGGGAAAAAGGCTTTTCAGGCTGCCCTTGGCATTGACACTGGCTGTTTCATATGGGGAGCGCTTGTCGCACTTGGTTTGGGCGCTCTGCTGGCGGTTTCTGAGCTGGCTTACACTATTCTGAAAATCTGTGGTGCCGCCTGGCTGTGCTGGCTGGGTTTACAATTGCTGATGCGGCCCCGTTCGTCTTTCAGTCACAGCCAGGACAATACCGCTTTACACGGGAACTGGTTTATCAAAGGGATTCTGGGAAACGTACTTAATCCGAAAATGGGTATTTTCTATGTCTCTTTTTTGCCTCAGTTTATACCGGCTGGGCATTCCCCTCTGAACCGCCCCGGGAATCCTGGAGACTAAACTCTTTGAGAGAGAGGTAAACAGGATGACTAAAAACACACGTTTTTC